>NZ_JBHUAD010000173.1:0-8667 GCF_042789955.1 Oerskovia sp. NPDC056781 | reverse complement strand
CGGCTGGACATGGCAGACTTGCCGCCGATGCCATCGACTCCCTCTCCCCAGCAGCCCGTGCCCGCCGACCCGTCCGAGGGTGGCGCCGAGGCCGTGTCCGCGGCCCCCGCCACGGACGTCCGGCCGCGCACGACCGTCGCCCCGCGGCGCCTCGTCCTGTGGGTCGTGGTGCTCGCGGCCCTCGTGATCCTGGTCGACCAGGTCACCAAGATCTGGGCTGTCGCAGAGCTCGAGGGTCGCGAGACCATCGAGCTCCTCGGCGAGTGGCTCCACCTGACGTTCATCCGCAACGAAGGGGCGGCGCTCGGGATCGGCTCGGGCTACACCTGGATACTGACGATCGTCGTCACGGTCGTGATCGTGTTCATCCTGCGCAGCATGCGCAAGATCGGGTCACGCGGCTGGGCCGTCGCCCTCGGGCTGCTGCTCGGTGGGGCGCTGGGCAACCTCATCGACCGGATCTTCCGCGAGCCGGGCTTCGCGCAGGGCCACGTGGTCGACTTCATCGGGTACGGGGACCTGTTCATCGGGAACGTCGCGGACATCGCGGTCGTGGCGGCAGCGGTGATGATCGCGATCCTGTCGGTCCAGGGGATCGGCATCGACGGGCAGCGACACGTCGACCAGGAGCGGGAGCAGGAGCAGGCGAAGGACGACGCCGACGAGCACGGGGGCGGCGTCGCCGAGCGGACCGTCGATGCTCCCGAGCCGGGCGCTCCCACCCAGACCTCCCCGAGTGCCGGACACCAGGGTTCCGGCACGGCGGGCACGGCGACCACGTCCGGCCCGGCGGCCGGGACGGAGTCCTGATGGGACAGGTGCGCGCGCTCCCGGTGCCCGACGGGCTGGCCGGCGAACGGGTCGACGCGGCCCTCGCACGCCTGCTGGGCCTGTCCCGCACGCGTGCGGCCGAGGTCGCCGCCGCGGGTGGGGTGCGCGTCGACGGTCGGGAGCTCGGCAAGTCCGACCGCCTGGTCGCAGGGGCCTGGCTCGAGGTCGAGATCCCCGACGAGCCCGAGGCCTCCACTCCGCAGATCGTCGCCGAGCCCGTCCCGGGCATGAAGATCGTGTACGACGACGACGACGTCGTGGTCATCGACAAGCCCGTGGGCGTCGCGGCGCACCCCTCGCCCGGCTGGACGGGGCCGACGGTCGTCGGCGCCCTCATCGCCGCGGGGTACCGCATCTCGACGTCGGGGGCGGCAGAGCGCCAGGGCATCGTGCACCGGCTCGACGTCGGCACGTCCGGGCTCATGGTCGTGGCCAAGAGCGAGCTCGCGTACTCGGTGCTCAAGCGCGCCTTCAAGGAGCGCACGGTCGAGAAGGTCTATCACGCGCTCGTCCAGGGGCACCCCGAGCCGACGACCGGCACGATCGACGCGCCCATCGGGCGTCACCCGTCGGCCGACTACAAGTTCGCGGTCACGGCCGAGGGCAAGCCCTCGGTGACGCACTACGAGGTCCTCGAGATGCTCCCGGCGGCCTCCCTCGTCGAGGTGCACCTCGAGACCGGCCGCACGCACCAGATCCGCGTGCACTTCTCGGCGCTCCGCCACCCCTGCGTGGGGGACCTGACGTACGGTGCGGACCCGGTGCTGGCCAAGAAGGTCGGGCTCACGCGGCAGTGGCTGCACGCGGTGCAGCTCGGTTTCGAGCACCCGGCGACGGGGCAGTGGACGCAGGTCACGAGCGAGTACCCCGACGACCTGGCGCGAGCGCTCGAGGTCGTGCGCGGGGCGTACTCCTGACCGGGCCGGCGGGGTTCGCCGGTCCGCCGACGGAAGGACGACGATGCTGACGACAGAACGGGTCCGGACGCCCGAGCAGCTCACCGAGGCGCACGCGCTGCGCCTGGCGGTCTTCGTGGACGAGCAGCACGTCCCGCTCGCCGAGGAGATCGACGACGCCGACTTCGCGCCGACCACGACGCACGTCGTGGTCCGGGACCCTGCGGGGGACGTCGTGGGGACCGGGCGACTGCTGACCGATCCCGCCCACCCGGGCGAGGTGCACGTCGGGCGCGTCGCGGTGGCGCGCGCTGCGCGAGGCACCGGCGCGGGCGCGGCGGTCATGCGGGCGCTCGAGGAGATCGCGCTCGCCGAGCACGCGCCGGACGGCAGCGTCCGGATCGAGCTCAGCGCGCAGACGCAGGCCACGGGCTTCTACGAACGCCTCGGCTACGAGGTGTACGGGCCGGTCTATCTCGACGCAGGGATCGACCACCGCGACGCCGCGAAGATCCTGCGCTCGCACGACTGACGGGCGGATCTGCCACGGGCTCGGCGCGGCGCTCCGCGGAGGCAGGCGGCGCCGTCGGGCAGGTGGACGAGCGACGGACCGCAGCATGAGACGAGGCACACGCCGGTGCCGGCAGGCGACACGCCGGAAGGCGTCGGTGGCTCGATCTAGACTCGTCGCATGCCGTCTGCCGTCGCCCCCGGAAGCACCCAGAAGTCCGACGACTTCGTCCACCTCCACGTCCACACCGAGTACTCGATGCTGGACGGCGCCGCGCGGCTCGGAGACCTCTTCGAGGAGACCGCGCGACTGGGGCAGAAGGCCATCGCGACGACGGACCACGGCTACATCTTCGGGGCGTTCGACTTCTGGTCCAAGGCGACCCAGGCGGGCATCAAGCCCATCATCGGCGTCGAGGCGTACGTCACGCCCGGAACGAGCCGCTTCGACCAGACGCGCGTGCGCTTCGGCGAGAAGGGCCAGGAGTCCGACGACGTCTCGGCCCGTGGCGCGTACACGCACCTGACGATGTGGGCCCGCAACAACGAGGGCCTGCACAACCTCTTCCGGGCGAGCTCTCTCGCCTCGCTCGACGGACAGATGGGCAAGTGGCCCCGTATGGACCGGGACCTGCTCGAGCGCTACGGCAAGGGCATGATCGCGTCCTCGGGCTGCCCGTCGGGCGAGATCCAGACCAAGCTGCGGCTCGGGCAGTGGGACGCGGCCGTGCAGGCCGCCGGTGAGCTCCAGGACGTGTTCGGCAAGGAGAACTTCTACGTCGAGCTCATGGACCACGGGCTCGACATCGAACGCCGCGTCATCAAGGACCTGCTGCGCCTCTCGGAGACCATCGGTGCACCGCTCGTCGCGACGAACGACCTGCACTACGTGAAGAAGGAGGACAGCCACTCCCAGGAGGCGCTGCTGTGCATCAACTCCGGCTCCACGCTCGCGGACCCGGACCGCTTCAAGTTCGACGGCGACGGCTACTACGTGAAGTCCGCCGCCGAGATGCGCCACATCTGGAAAGAGCTGCCCGAGGCCTGCGACAACACGCTGCTCATCGCCGAGCAGTGCGAGGTCAGCTTCGACACGTCCGCGAACTACATGCCCAACTACCCCTGCCCTCCGGGCGAGGACGAGACCTCCTGGTTCATCAAGGAGGTCGAGAAGGGCCTGCACTACCGGTACCCGGACGGCATCTCGGACGCCGTGCGCAAGCAGGCCGAGTACGAGACCCAGGTCATCGTGCAGATGGGCTTCCCGGGCTACTTCCTCGTCGTCGCCGACTTCATCAACTGGGCCAAGGACAACGGCATCCGCGTGGGGCCGGGACGTGGCTCGGGCGCGGGCTCCATGGCTGCGTACGCGATGCGCATCACGGACCTCGACCCGCTCCAGCACGGCCTCATCTTCGAGCGCTTCCTCAACCCGGACCGTGTGTCCATGCCCGACTTCGACGTCGACTTCGACGAGCGTCGTCGTGGTGAGGTCATCCGCTACGTCACGGAGAAGTACGGCGAGGACCGTGTCGCCCAGATCGTCACGTACGGCACCATCAAGGCCAAGCAGGCCCTCAAGGACTCCTCGCGCCTCCTGGGCTTCCCCTTCGCGATGGGGGAGAAGCTCACCAAGGCCATGCCGCCCGCGATCATGGGCAAGGACATCTCGCTCACGGGGATCTTCAACCCCGACGACAAGCGGTACAACGAGGCCGACGAGTTCCGCCAGATCCACTCGGCGGACCCCGACGCCCAGCGCGTCGTCGAGCTCGCCAAGGGCATCGAGGGCCTGAAGCGCCAGTGGGGCGTGCACGCGGCCGGCGTCATCATGTCGAGCGAGCCGCTCATCGACATCATTCCGATCATGCGTCGCCTCCAGGACGGCGCGGTCATCACGCAGTTCGACTACCCCACGTGCGAGGGCCTCGGCCTGATCAAGATGGACTTCCTGGGGCTGCGCAACCTCACGATCCTCGACGACGCGCTCGAGAACATCGTGATGAACGGCAAGGACCCGGTCGAGCTCGAGGCGCTCACGCTCGACGACCCCAAGACGTACGAGCTCCTGGGGCGCGGCGACACCCTGGGCGTGTTCCAGCTCGACGGCGGCGGCATGCGGACCCTGCTCAAGCTCATGCGCCCCGACAACTTCGAGGACATCTCGGCCGTGGGCGCGCTGTACCGCCCCGGCCCCATGGGCGCCAACTCGCACACCAACTACGCGCTGCGCAAGAACGGGATGCAGGAGGTCACTCCCATCCACCCCGAGCTCGAGGAAGCCCTCGAGGACATCCTGGGGACCACGTACGGCCTGATCGTGTACCAGGAGCAGGTCATGGCCATCGCGCAGAAGGTTGCCGGGTACTCGCTCGGCCAGGCCGACATCCTGCGCCGCGCGATGGGCAAGAAGAAGAAGTCCGAGCTGGACAAGCAGTTCGAGGGCTTCTCCAACGGCATGAAGGAACGCGGCTTCTCCATGGCCGCGGTCAAGACGCTGTGGGACATCCTGCTGCCGTTCTCGGACTACGCGTTCAACAAGGCGCACTCCGCGGCCTACGGCGTCGTGTCCTACTGGACCGCGTACCTCAAGGCCAACTATCCGACCGAGTACATGGCCGCGCTGCTCACGAGCGTGCGCGACGACAAGGACAAGTCGGCCCTCTACCTCAACGAGTGCCGTCGCATGGGGATCACGGTGCTGCCGCCGGACGTGAACTCGTCGTCGGCGAACTTCACCGCCGTCGGCAAGGACATCCGTTTCGGTCTGACGGCGGTCCGCAACGTCGGCGCGAACGTCGTGGACGCGATCGTCGCGACGCGCGAGGACAAGGGGACGTTCGCGTCCTTCACCGACTTCCTCGACAAGGTCCCCGCCGTGGTCTGCAACAAGCGGACCATCGAGTCGCTCATCAAGGCCGGGGCGTTCGACTCGCTCGACCACGCGCGGCGTGCCCTGCTCGTGGTCCACGAGCAGGCCGTGGACTCGGTCATCAGCGTCAAGCGCGAGGAGGCCAAGGGGCAGTTCGACCTCTTCGCGGACCTCGGCGGCGAGGACCCCGCCATGTCCTTCAGCGTGGACGTGCCCGACATCCCCGACTGGGACAAGAAGCAGCGTCTCGCGTTCGAGCGCGAGATGCTCGGCCTCTACGTGTCCGACCACCCGTTGTCGGGGCTCGAGCACGTGCTGACCCGCGCGGCCGACACGTCGATCGCCGCGCTCATGGCCGACGAGGCCCGGCCCGACGGCTCGACGGTCGTCATCGCCGGTCTCATCACCTCGCTCCAGCGCAAGATGAGCAAGAACGGCAACCCGTGGGCCGCGGTGACGATCGAGGACCTCGAGGGAGGCGTCGAGGTCATGTTCTTCGGCGAGACCTACCTCGCGTACTCGACGATCCTCGCCGAGGACCAGGTCGTGGTGCTGCGCGGACGGGTGCGCCGGCGCGACGAGACCATGCAGCTCCAGGCCATGGAGGTCTCGCTCCCGGACATCTCGACGGTCGCCGAGACGCCGGTGCTCGTGAGCCTGCCCGAGTCGCGCTGCACCCAGCCCGTGGTCGAGAAGCTGCGCGAGATCCTCTCGACGCACCCGGGGGTGACCGAGGTCCACCTCAAGCTCACGAGCCCCGGGCGGACCAAGGTCATGCGGCTCGAGGACACCCTGCGGGTCGCGAAGAGCCCGGCGCTGTACGGCGACCTCAAGGCGCTTCTCGGCCCGACGTGCCTCACGGTGTGAGCCCGGACGTGGGCAGGCAGGACGCGGGCGGGTACGTCCCGGCGGCGGACGGTTCGCCGGGGCGATTCCAGGTGGTCCCGGCGGCCTACGTGCTGCTGCGTCGCGGCGACCAGGTCCTGCTCCAGCTCCGGCAGAACACCGGGTACATGGACGGTCACTGGGCCGCGGCCGCGGCCGGGCACGTCGAGCAGGGGGAGAGCGTCCTGGCGGCAGCTCGGCGGGAGGCGCGCGAGGAGCTGGGCGTCGACGTCGCGACGACGGACCTCGAGCCGCTCACGGTCATGCACCGCACGCGCCCGGACGGGGGACCGGTCGAGCAGCGGGTCGACTTCTTCTTCGCCTGCCGCACGTGGTCCGGCGAGCCGGTGATCGAGGAGCGGGAGAAGGCCGCCGACCTGCGCTGGTTCGCGCTGTCCGACCTGCCCGAGCCGCTCGTGCCGCACGAGGCCGCGGTGCTCGCCGCTCTCGCGCGGGGCGTCGTGCCGCCCGTCACGACCTACGGTTTCGGGGGACCGGAGGACACGTAGACTCGCGGTCGTGATCCACCTGACCCCCGAGCAGCGCGTCTTCGTGACCGAGCGCCACCTGGCGACCCTGACCACCCTGCGGGAGGACGGCAGCCCGCACGTCGTCCCCGTGGGCTTCACGTGGGACCCCGAGACCGGGGTCGTGCGCATCACGACCAACGACACGTCGGTCAAGGCCCTCAATGCCGACCGCCTCACCCCCGAGGGGGCCCACCCTCGCGCGGCAGTCTGCCAGGTCGAGGGCGGACGCTGGATCACGCTCGAGGGCATCGTCTCGGTCTCGCGCGACCCCGACGAGGTCGCCGAGGCCGTGCGCCGGTACACGCGGCGCTACAAGGAGCCCCGCGTCAACCCGCGCCGCGTCGTCCTGCGGATCGTCGTGGACAAGGTCATGAGCTCGAGCTACATGGCCCTCTGACCTGGCTGGGGGCGGTCGGGGTCGCCCCGTGGACCGTGGCTAGCCGACGATCGCGCCGATCTGACCGGTCGGGACGTCGACCGTCACGACGTCGCCCTTGTGCAGCTGGCGGCCGCGTCGCGTGTCGACCTCGCCGTTGACCTGGACCTCTCCCTCGGAGATGAGGTCGCGCGCGTGGGCGCCCGACTCGACGAGGCTCGCGAGCTTGAGGAACTGGCCGAGGCGGATGACGTCGTCGGTGATCTCCACCGTGGGTGTCGTGGTCATGAGAGCCATTCTCTCGCGTCCGGGGCGTGCCGGGGAACTGCCCACCTGCTGAATGGCCTGGAGGTCGGTTCGCGGCCCGGCCTACGATGGGTCGGTGATCAACCGCATCGACCTGCGTGGTCGTTCCCTGTCTCCCCGTGAGCTCACGGAGATCCTGCCTCGTCCGGAGATCGGCGTCGAGGACGCCGCGGAGAAGGTCGCCCCGATCCTGCACGACGTCCGTCTGCACGGCGCCTCCGCGCTGCGGGACCTCTCGGAGCGGTTCGACGGCGTGCGACCGGTCCACCTGCGGGTCCCGGCCGAGCGCCTGTCGGCTGCGCTCGAGACGCTCGACCCGCTCGTGCGCGACGGTCTCGAGGAGGCGATCCGCCGCGTCCGCACGGTGCACGCCGCACAGCGCCCCCAGCCGTTCTCGGTCGACCTGGCCCCCGGGGCGCAGGTCCGCCAGCGTTGGATCCCCGTGCGTCGCGTCGGGCTCTACGTGCCCGGCGGGATCGCCGTCTACCCGTCGTCGGTCATCATGAGCGTCGTCGCGGCGCAGGAGGCCGGTGTGCGCGAGCTCGCGGTGGCCTCGCCTCCGCAGCGCGAGAACGACGGTCTGCCGCACCCCACGATCCTCGCGGCCTGCGCGCTGCTGGGCGTCGACGAGGTCTACGCGGTCGGTGGTGCGCAGGCGATCGGCATGTTCGCGTACGGCGCCGCAGGCAGCGAGCCGCAGGACGGCGATTACCTGTGCGAGCCCGTCGACGTCATCACGGGTCCGGGGAACATCTACGTCGCGGCCGCCAAGCGGCTCGTGCGCGGTGTCGTGGGCATCGACTCCGAGGCCGGCCCCACCGAGATCGCGATCCTCGCGGACGGCGGCGCGGACCCGACGCACGTCGCGCTCGACCTCATCAGTCAGGGCGAGCACACGCCCGACGCCGCGGCCGTCCTCGTGACGCCGTCGGTCGAGCTGGCCGCGGCGGTCGACGCCCGCCTCGTGGACCTCGTCCCCGAGACCAAGCACGCGGCGCGCGTGGCGCAGGCGCTGTCCGGTCCGCAGTCCGCGATCATCGTGGTCGACGACCTCGAGCAGGGCCTCGACGTCGTCGACTCGTACGGTGCCGAGCACCTCGAGGTCCAGACGGCCGACGCCGCCGCCGTGGCCGAGCGGGTGCAGAGCGCGGGCGCGATCTTCGTCGGCCCGTACTCGCCCGTCCCGCTGGGCGACTACATGGCGGGGTCCAACCACGTCCTGCCGACCGGTGGGTGCGCGCACTACTCGAGCGGGCTCGGGGTGCACAGCTTCCTGCGCGCGGTGCAGGTCGTCGAGTACTCGGCCGACGCGCTCCAGGAGCTGGCCGACCGCATCGTGGCCGTCGCGAACGACGAGGACCTGCCCGCGCACGGCGAGGCGATCAAGGCGCGCTTCCAGTAGTCGGGGCGACACCCGAGGCGAAGAGAGCGGGGCGCGGACCGGAGAGATGGTCTCCGGTC
>NZ_JBHUAD010000172.1:0-8722 GCF_042789955.1 Oerskovia sp. NPDC056781 | reverse complement strand
CCCACCGAGGAGATGGAGATCGACCCGCAGGCCGGTTGCGGTGAGCAGGACCTCGGACCGGCGCCGTCGCCCGACGCCGCGATCTCGACGAGCAAGGACGTGCTCGGCTCGCTCGGCCTCGACCCGGCCGCCTTCGAGTACACGACCGAGTCCTACGACGGCGCGGGGAAGGTGCTCGCGGTGAGCGCGGCCCAGGTGGTCGAGGGACAACGGACCGGCATCCTGTGGAGCATGACGTACTCGGGAGCGGGACTGTCGTCGCTCTACGGTTCGCTCGCCCCGATCGTCTCGATGGGCGACTACGCCGTGGTGAGCCCCACCGCGGCCGTCGAGCGCCTGGGCGACCCGCGCTTCGGGAGCCCGGGGGTCATCGCGTACGCGCGCGGCGGGGACGCGTCGACGATGCTGGAGGGGGCCACGACGGACGTCGCCCCGGTCGAGCCCGAGGTGCCGGGTGTCCCACCGACCGCCGGCGCGGGCGCTGCCTTCTCCTGGCCCGTGGACGACGTGACCATCACGTCGGCCCGGCTCGGCCGGGCCGTGCACTACCAGACCGACGGTGGAGCGGTGCTGGTCCCTTCGTACGAGCTGAGCGACGCGGAGGGGAGCACGTGGTCGGTCATCGCGGTGGCCGACGACGAGCTGGACTTCTCGCCGGCCGGCTGAGGGGCGCTCCCGCCCGCCGAGGGTGACCGTCCCGCCCGCCGAGGGTGACGTGCAAGGGCGCCGAGGGTGACGCGCGGGGTGCCGGGGGTGACGCGAGAGCGTTGCCCCCGGCACCTTTCTTTTGTCGTCGAATCTGAGAGTCGGTGCAACAGCCATCCGGCTTTTGATTGACCATCGACAAAAGGGGGGTTAGGGTCGCTGCACGGCCACCAGCCCGGCAGGACTGGGCACGCTTCGCTCGCGCGAGCGTGCCCGCCACGGGACGGAGCCCGTCGAGGGCGACGAGGCCCCCGACTCCGCACTTCGGTCCTGTCAGCGGGGACCGACGGGACCAGGAGCGACGATGCACCTTTCACCCCACCAGCCCACCTGGGACCACGGCCGCACCGGCATCTGGTTCGTCGGGGCACGAGGATCCGTCGCGACGACCGCCACGCTCGGCCTGGCCGCGATCTCCTCGGGGCTCAGCGCCCCCACCGGCTGTGTGACCGCGCAGTCGCCGCTCGACACGGTCGCCCTCCCGGCGTTCACCGACCTCGTCGTCGGCGGCCACGACATCAGCGACACCCCGCTCGGCAAGCGCGCCGAGATGCTCGTCGAGGCAGGGATGATCCCGTACCGCCTCCTCGAGGCCGTGCGCCCCCAGCTCGACGCGGCCGACGCCGAGATCAGGCCCGGCTACGACCCCGCCCACCGCACGGGCTCCCAGGCGGCGAGCGCCGAGCGCCTCGCCGCGGACATCCGGTCCTTCCGCGAGCGCCACGGCCTGGCCCGCGTCGTGGTGGTCGACCTCGCCTCGACCGAGCCCCTGCCTGCCCCGGCTGTCGAGCTCGACGACCTGGACCTGCTGCGCGCCGCGATCGAGGACCCCGAGCGCGACGTCCTGCCCGCGAGCTCGGTCACCGCGTACGCGGCGCTCCTCGCGGGGGCGCCGTACGCGGGCTTCACGCCGTCGGCGAGCATGAACCTGCCCGCGCTGCACGCCCTCGCGGTCGAGCGTGGTGTCCCGTTCGCGGGACAGGACGGCAAGACCGGTCAGACGTGGCTCCGCTCCGTCCTGGCCCCGGCGCTCGCGGCCCGCGGGCTGCGCGTGCTGTCCTGGGCCGGGTCGAACCTCCTCGGTGGCGGCGACGGCGCGACGCTCGCGGACCCGCACGCGGTCCAGAGCAAGCTCGTCTCGAAGAACCGTGGGCTGCAGGACCTCACGGGGACGAAGGTGACCCCGCTGCACATCGACAACGTCCCCGACCTGGGCGACATCAAGGTCGCGTGGGACCACATCCACGTCGAGGGCTTCCTGGGGTCGCGCCTGACGCTCCAGACGACGTGGAGCGCGTACGACTCGATGCTCGCCGCCCCGCTCGTGCTGGACCTGGCGCGCCTGCTGGCGCTCGCGGACGCGGCGGGCCTGTCCGGTCCCGTGCCGGAGATGGGCTTCTTCTTCAAGGACCCGTGGGGTTCGGACGTGCACTCGTTCGCGGAGCAGACGCGCGAGCTGGGCGTGTGGGCGCACCGGACGAGCGCGCAGGCGGACCAGGCACGCGCGGAGGTCGGCGAGCCGTGACTCTGCGCGACTACCTCGACCTGGTCCGGGCCCCGGCGGTCCTGTCGGTCGTGGGGGACACCCTCGCCGGTGCGGCGGCGGGCGGTCGGCTCGACCCGGCACGCCGCGCGGCCGGGGCCGGGCCCGACGTGAGGCCGTGGCACCTCGCGCTCCTGCCGTTGTCCTCCGCGTGCCTGTACGCGGGTGGGATGGCTCTCAACGACTACGCGGACCGCGAGCTCGACGCGGTCGAGCGCCCGGAGCGCCCGCTGCCCTCGGGCCGGGTCTCGCCCGCGCAGGCCTTCGGGGTCGCGTCGGGGCTCACGGTCGTGGGGCTCGCGCTCGCCGGGGTCGGGGGTGGGCGGCGTTCGTTCGCGCTCGCGGTCCCGCTCGCGGCGAGCGTGTGGACGTACGACCTGGTCGCGAAGAACCACGTGACCGGTCCCGTCGTCATGGCGGCCTGCCGGGGCCTGGACGTGCTCATGGGTGCGGGCCTGGGTCGCGTGCGCGCTGCGCTCCCGGCGGCGGCGGCCCTCACGGTGCACACGGCCGGGGTCACGGTCCTCTCGCGCGGCGAGGTCCACGGCACGACGCAACCCGTCGCCGCCGCGGTGGCCGCGGGCACGGCGGGCGTCGCGGGCGCGGTCACGATGGGTGCGCTGCGTTCGTTGTGCACGCGCCCGACGGCGGCGCTCGCCTCTGCGCCGTCGTCGGTCCGGTCGTCGGGCGGGCGGGTAGACACGCTCGGCCGGGCACGCGCCGTCGTCCCGGCGGCGGCCGCGCTGGTCTCGGCGGGGGTCTACGTGACCTCGTGCCTGCCGCACCAGGCCGCTGCGGTGGGCTCTCCGGACGCCACGAACGCGTTCGCGGCGACCAAGGCCGGCATCCGGTCGATGGTCCCGCTCCAGGCGGCGCTCGCGGCGCGGGGCGGGAGCCTGGGCTCGGTCGCGGTCCTCGCGGGGGTCGAGCTCGCAGGGCGTGCCCTGCGGGCCCGGGGGCGGCGCAGGGTGAGCCCGAACCCGGGCCTGAGCGAGTCATGAGCGAGACCTCGGTGCCGTCACGGCCCGTGCCTCCCGGGGCGGTGCCGTCACGGCCCGTGCCTCCCGGGGCGGTCCCGTCACGGCCCGTGCCTCCCGGGCCTCGCATCCCGTACACCCTCGGCTACGGCACCAACGGCTTCACCGACCACCCGCTGAACGTGACGCTCGACGTCCTCGCGCACGAGGGGTACGGCGCGGTGGCCCTGACGCTCGGGCACCCGCACCTGTACCCCTTCGCCGACGACGCCGACGCACAGGTCGCCCGCCTGCGCGGTCGTCTCGACGACCTGGGGATGCGCGTGGTCGTCGAGACGGGCACGCGCTTCCTGCTCGACCCGTTCCGCAAGCACCACCCGACGTTCCTCGACCCCGACGCGGACCTCGCGGACCTCCGGGTCCGCTTCCTGTGCCGCGCGGTCGAGGTCGCGGCGGGCCTGCGTGCGGAGTGCGTGTCCTTCTTCTCGGGCGTCCTGCCTGCGGGCACGACGGCGGAGCAGGGGTGGGAGCGTCTGCTCGCCCGGGTGCCGCGCGTCGTGGCCCACGCCCGCGACCACGGGGTCCGGCTCGCGCTCGAGCCCGAGCCCGGGATGCTCGTCGAGACCGTCGCCGACGCGCTGCGGCTGCGCGAGGACGTCGGCGCTCCCGACGAGCTGGGCGTGACGGTCGACCTGGGGCACTGTGTCGTGGTCGAGCCCGACGGGGTGCGCGGCGCGCTGCTCGCCGCGGCGCCCCACCTGCTGAACGTGCAGGTCGACGACATGCGGCACACCGCGCACGAGCACCTGCCCTTCGGGGACGGCGAGCTCGACCTGGCGCTCGCCCTGGGCACGCTCGGCGAGATCGGCTACACGGGGGTCGCGGCCGTCGAGCTGCCCCGTCACTCGTACGACGCCCCCGGGCTCGCGCACCGCAGCATGGCCGCGATGACGGGCGCCTGGGCCGCCTGGCACCAGACCACCACAGGTTCCGCATCCACACCCCAGGAGGCACTCCGATGACCACCCCCGACCTCACCGACGCGCCGGGCCGCCCGACCACCGCAGGCGATCCCGGTGCCCTCGCGGGCCTCCTCACCGACGAGCAGACCGCCTGGCTGTCCACGGCGTGCGGCGACGTCGCCGCGGACCCGGGCTCCGCCGTCGGGCACCTGGCACGTGCCGGACGGGCAGTGGGCCGCACGCCCCTCGACCCCGACCTGGACCCTGCCGGGGTCCTGCACGGGACGCTCGACGACGCGGCGCGGGCCCGCCTGGTCGTGGCGCTCGCGGGTGCCCTGCCCGCCGACGGGGAGTCCCTCGCGACGCGCCTGACCGAGACCTACCAGCGGGGGGACACGTCCGAGCGGCGGGGTGTGCTGCGCGGGCTCGACGCGCTGGCCCTCGCCGGAGCGGTGCAACCGGCCGTCGCGTGCGCCGGGACGACGCTCGCGGCCGACGCGCTGCGCGCCAACGACCAGAGCCTCGTGGCGGCGGCCGTCGGACCGTTCGCGGCCGCGCACCTCGACGACCACGCGTGGCGCCACGCGGTGCTCAAGCTCGTGTTCATGGGCGTGAGCCTCGACGCGGTCGCCGGGCTCGACGAGCGTGCTGACGACGAGCTCGCGCGCATGGCCCGCGACTTCGCGGCCGAGCGCCGGGCGGCGGGACGCGTCGTGCCCGACGACGTCGCGCGCATCGCACCCGAGGTGCCCGACAGGACCGACGCCCCCACCCTGCCCACCGTGCCCACGACCTCTCTCGCGAACCACAGCAAGGACGCCTGATGCGCATCTTCGACCCCCACATCCACATGACCTCCCGCACGACCGACGACTACGAGGCCATGTACGCCGCGGGCGTCCGCGCGCTCGTCGAGCCCGCGTTCTGGCTCGGGCAGCCGCGCACGACCGTCGGGTCGTTCCTCGACTACTTCGACGCGCTGCTGGGGTGGGAGCGGTTCCGGGCCACGCAGTTCGGGATCCGCCACCACGCGACGATCGCCCTCAACCCCAAGGAGGCGAACGACCCGCGCTGCACCCCGGTGCTCGACGAGATCCCGCGCTACCTCACCAAGGACGGCGTGGTCGCGGTCGGCGAGGTCGGCTACGACTCCATGACGCCCGCCGAGGACGAGGCGTTCACGCGCCAGCTCGCGATGGCGATCGACGCGGAGCTGCCCGTCATGGTCCACACCCCGCACCGCGACAAGCTCGTCGGGACCCGCCGCACGCTCGACGTCGTCCGCGAGTCGGGGATCGCCCCCGGGATGGTCGTGGTCGACCACCTCAACGAGACCAACGTCGCGCTCGTCAAGGACGCGGGGGCGTGGATGGGCTTCTCGGTCTACCCCGACACCAAGATGGACGAGCACCGCATGGTCGCGATCATGCTGGAGCACGGCACCGAGCGCGTGCTCGTCAACTCGGCCGCGGACTGGGGACGCTCCGACCCGCTCAAGACGCTCAAGACCGGGCGGGCCATGCTCGCGGCCGGGTTCAGCGACGACGAGGTCGACAAGGTCCTGTGGCGCAACCCCGTGGCGTTCTACGGGCAGTCGGGGAATCTGCTGCTCGACCCCGTGCCCGGTTTCGTCGAGGGCGAGGCGCCCGCCGCGACCGCGAGCTACGAGGGCAGCTCGGTGCTGCGCGGGGCCCGGGTCTGATGCAGCTCTCGTACTGCACCAACGTCCACCCCGCGGAGGACCTCGACGGGGTGGTCGACCAGCTCGCCCGGTACGCGGGGCCCGTGCGCGAGGCCGCGGGGCTCGACGTGCTCGGGGTCGGGCTGTGGCTGCCGGCGTCGCTCGCTCACCGCCTCTCGGCGTCCCCGCGCGCGCCCGAGGACATGGCGCGGCTGAGGGCCTCTCTCGACGAGCACGGCCTCCAGGTGCACACGCTCAACGCGTTCCCCTACGGCGGGTTCCACGACGACGTCGTCAAGCTCGCGGTCTACTCGCCCACGTGGGCCGACGCAGAGCGGCTCGCCTACACGCTCGAGTGCGCCGAGGTCCTCGCGGCCCTCCTGCCCGACGGCGTGGACGGGTCGATCTCGACGCTCCCGCTGGCTTGGCGCGAGCCGGACGGGGTCGCGTGGTCGCCCGCCCAGGACGCCGCGGCGACGCGCGCGTTCGAGGACCTCTCCGCGGGACTGCGGGACCTTGCCGCCCGCACGGGCAAGGTCGTGCGCGTCGCGGTCGAGCCCGAGCCCGGGTGCGTGCTCGACACCGTCGAGGACGTCGTGACGTGGCTCGAGGCGCGGCTCGCGCCCGGCCCGGTCGGTCGGGCTCATGAGCAGGTGAGCAGCGGCATCGACCCCGCGTTCGTGGGCGTCTGCCTCGACACGTGCCACCTCGCGGTCTCGTTCGCCGACCCGGCCGCGGCCGTCTCGCGGATCACGGGGGCGGGGCTGCGCGTGGTCAAGGTCCAGGCCTCGGCCGCGCTGCACCTCGCCGAGCCGTCCGCGCCGGGGGCGCGCGACGCCGTCGGGCAGTTCGTCGAGAAGCGCTACATCCACCAGGTGCGCGAGCTCGCCCCGGGCGGCGACGTGCTGCCCGCCGACGACCTGCCCGACGCCCTGGGTGCCGGTGCGGCGCCCGGGCTGCCGGGGGAGGGGCCGTGGCGCGTGCACTTCCACGTGCCCCTGCACCACGAGCCCTCCCCGCCCCTGGCTGCGACGACCGACGTGCTGCGCGACGCCGTCGCGGCCGTGCGCGCCGCACCGCACGGTGACGAGGCCCACCTCGACGTCGAGACCTACACGTGGGCCGTCCTGCCGCCCGGCTCGCCGGCGTTCCCGGCCGCGTCACCGTCGGTGGAGGATGCGTCACCGTCGGCGGGCGAGTCCGTCACCCTGGGCGGTGGCGGCGTCGAGCCGCTCGTCGCCGGGATCGCCGCCGAACTGCGGTGGGCCACCGAGCACCTGCTCGGGCCAGCGCTCTCCACCACCACCCCTCAGACCTCAGGAGTCCTCGCATGAAGCCCGTGCTGCTGCTCGACGTCGTCGGGCTCACCGAGAAGGCCCTCGCCCACATGCCGCGCCTGCGGCAGCTCGCCGAGGGCGGCTGGCAGACCCAGCTCGCGACCGTGCTGCCCGCCGTCACGTGCACCGTCCAGGCGACCATGACGACCGGCCTCGCCCCCGCCCAGCACGGCGCCGTGGGCAACGGCTGGTACTTCCGCGAGCTCGGCGAGGTGTTCCTCTGGCGCCAGCACAACAAGCTCGTCTCGGGCGAGAAGGTCTGGGAGGCCGCCCGGCGTGCGAACCCCGACCACCGCACCGCGAACGTCTGCTGGTGGTACGCCATGGGCGCCACGACCGACGTGACCGTCACGCCCCGCCCGATCTACCACGCCGACGGGCGCAAGTCGCCCGACGCGTACATCCGCCCGCCCGCGCTGCACGACGAGCTCACCGGGCGGTTCGGCGAGTTCCCCCTGTTCACCTACTGGGGCCCGACCGCCGCGATCGCGTCGTCGGCCTGGATCGTCGAGGCGACCCGGCACGTCCTGCGCACCCACTCGCCCGAGCTCACCATGGCGTACGTGCCGCACCTCGACTACGACCTCCAGCGCTTCGGCCCCGACGCCCCCGAGGCCGATGCCGCCGCGGCCGAGCTCGACGCCGTCCTTACCCCGCTGCTCGACGACGCGGCCAACAACGGCGTCGCGGTCGTCGTGGTCTCCGAGTACGGCATCGCCGAGGCGGACAAGCCCGTGCACCTCAACCGCATCCTGCGCCGCGAGGGCCTGCTCGAGGTCTACGTGCAGGACGGCAAGGAGCAGCTCGACCCCTGGACGTCCAAGGCGTTCGCGGTCGCCGACCACCAGGTCGCGCACGTGTACGTCGACGACCCGTCCCGCCTCGCGCGCGTGCAGGACCTGCTGCGCAGCGTGCCCGGCGTCGACGAGGTCCTCGACCGCGAGGCCCAGGCCCGCTACGGGCTCGACCACCAGCGCTCGGGCGACCTCGTCGTCGTCGCCGAGCCCGGCGCCTGGTTCACCTACTACTACTGGCTCGACGACGCCCGCGCCCCCGAGTACGCGCGCGGCGTCGACATCCATCGCAAGCCCGGCTACGACCCCGCCGAGCTGTTCTTCGACCCCGCCGACCCGCTCGCCAAGGCCAAGGCCGGCTTGAACCTCGTCAAGAAGAAGCTCGGTCTCCGCTACGCCATGAGCACCGTCCCGCTCGACGCGTCCTACGTGCGCGGCACGCACGGACGACTGCCCGACTCCGCGGCCGACACGCCCCTGATCCTGTGCTCGGAGGCCGAGATCCCGGCGTCGGTCGCCGCGCTCGTCGAGCGCGGGGGACAGGTGCCCGCCGCGGCGATCAAGGGCCTGGTGCTCGAGATGCAGAACCTCGGCGTGAAGGTCTGAGGAGCCGCCGCACGAACTTGTCAGGGCGAGCGTGAACATGGGGCCAGGCTCGTCCTGACACGGTTCCCCGGTGCCCGTCGGGCATCCGGGGAAGCCAGAAGGGCGCGACCCGTGGGT
>NZ_JBHUAD010000171.1:0-8740 GCF_042789955.1 Oerskovia sp. NPDC056781 | reverse complement strand
ACCCAGGTCCACCTCGGCGCCCGGCCGTCGGGGCCAGGGTCGGTTCAGGGCCGGGGTGGGGGACACCCCCGATGTGCCCGACGGCGGGCCCTGCCTAGCCTGGGGTGAGCCGGCACCGGGCGTCCGTACGACAGCGACCCCGCTGACCGCCGCACCACCGTCACCTTGGGAGCCTCGCACCGACATGACCACCATCCCCGACGGCGACACCGTCGCCCCCGCGCTGCCCGCAGAGGGGGACGGTCCCGCCGGGCCTGCGCCCCGTCGGCGCCGTTGGGGCGTCGTCGTGGTGGTGCTCGTCGCCCTCGTCGCGGGCGGGATCGCCGGCGGCGTCGCCGTGGCCTTCTCGAACGGTGCGACCTCGACGGCCGGCGAGGTCGACTTCACGCGGCCCCTCGCGATCCCGCCCCTCGCGTCCTCGACCGTCGAGGAGGGGGTCCGGGTCTTCACGCTCGACATGCGGGAGGGCGAGACGGACCTGGGGCAGGGTGGCCCGACCCCGACGCTCGGCGTCAACGGCACGTTCCTGGGCCCGACGCTGCGCGCCTCGCGCGGTGAGCAGGTCCGCATCGACGTCACGAACTCGATGACCGAGACCAGCACGCTGCACTGGCACGGCATGAGGCTTCCCGCGGTCATGGACGGCGGCCCGCACCAGCAGGTCGAGCCGGGCCAGACGTGGTCCCCGAAGTGGGCGATCGACCAGCCCGCGGCGACGCTCTGGTACCACCCGCACCTGCACGGGCGCACGGCCGACCACGTGTACCGCGGCCTGGCGGGCCTGTTCCTGCTCGACGAGCCCCCGGGGTCGCCCGAGGCCGCGGTCCAGGACGCGCTGCCGCACGAGTACGGTGTCGACGACGTCCCGCTCGTCGTCCAGGACAAGAAGTTCCACGCCGACGGCCGCCTCGACGACGCCGACCCGTTCCTGTCGAGCACGGGCGTGCGGGGCTCGGTGGTCCTCGTGAACGGCACCGCGAGCCCGTACCTCGACGTCACGACCGAACGGGTCCGGCTGCGGATCCTCAACGGCTCCAACGCGCGGGTCTACGCCTTCGGGTTCGACGACGGCCGCGCCTTCCAGGTGATCGGCTCGGACGGCGGTCTCCTGGACCAGCCGGTCACGACGGACCGCCTCCAGCTCTCCCCGGGCGATCGTGCCGAGGTCGTGGTCGAGGTCACGCCGGGGGAGCGCACCGTGCTGCGCAGCTTCCCGCAGGAGCTGGGCGCGAACCCCTTCACGGCACGGTTCTCCGGCGGCGACGACACGCTCGACGTGCTCGAGCTGCGGGCCGCGGCCGAGCTGACGACGTCTGCCACCGTGCCGGCCGAGCTCGGGGACCTCCCCGTCGCCGACGAGGACGCCGCGACCACGACCCGCCGCTTCGAGCTCTCCGGCACCTCGATCAACGACCAGGACATGGACCTTCGCCGCATCGACGAGGTCGTCGACGCCGGGGCGACCGAGATCTGGGAGGTCACGGGGCTCGACGACACCCCGCACAACTTCCACGTCCACGACGCGCAGTTCCAGGTGCTCGACGTCTCGGGAACCCCACCGCCCCTCGAGCTCCGCGGCCGGCAGGACACCGTCTACGTCCGTCCTGGCAAGATCACCCGGCTCCTGGTCACGTTCGGCACGACTCCCGACGCCGACAGCCCCTACATGTTCCACTGCCACCTGCTCCGCCACGAGGACCAGGGGATGATGGGCCAGTTCGTGGTCGTGGACCCCTCGGCGCCCGCGGGGACGGCGGACCGCCCCGCCCCGGGGGACCTGCTGCCGGGGGTGCGCGACGACGTCGGGCACGAGGACGCGCACACCGGTGCCGCGCCGCGCGGCGGGACCGGGCCGCGGCTCCCCGCCCAGGGGAGCCAGGGCCACGCCGCGACCGGCGACCACGGCTGAGGTCCGACCACAGCCCGGCGGGCGGGTGCCCACGGGGCGAGACACCCCGGCAAAGCCCCGGAACGCGCCGCGACAGCGGGTACCGTGTGGCCATGACGACCCATGCCCACCCCGCGAACCCGCCGCAGACCCACCCGACCGCCGAGCAGGAGGTCGCGCGCATCTGCCAGGACCTGCTGCGCATCGACACCTCGAACTTCGGGGACGGGTCGGGACCCGGCGAACGAGCCGCGGCCGAGTACGTGATGGCCTCGCTCCACGAGGTCGGGCTGAGCCCCGAGCTGTTCGAGTCCGCGCCCGGGCGCGCGAGCGTCGTCGTGCGTCTGCCGGGGCAGGACCCCACGCGCCCCGCGCTCGTCCTGCACGGTCACCTCGACGTCGTGCCCGCGCAGGCCGCCGACTGGTCGGTCGACCCGTTCGCGGGCGAGGAGAAGGACGGGCTCCTGTGGGGGCGCGGCGCGGTCGACATGAAGGACATGGACGCGATGATCCTCGCGGTCGTGCGCCAGATGGTCCGCGAGGGGCGCAAGCCTGCCCGTGACGTCGTCGTGGCCTTCTTCGCCGACGAGGAGGCCGGCGGCACGTACGGCGCGAGCTGGGCCGTCGACCACCGCCCCGAGATCTTCGAGGGTGCGACCGAGGCGATCAGCGAGGTCGGCGGCTTCTCGGTCGACATCGACGGCAAGCGCGCCTACCTGCTCCAGACCGCGGAGAAGGGCATCGCCTGGCTCAAGCTCGTCGCCGACGGCCGAGCCGGGCACGGCTCGCAGGTCAACACCGACAACGCCGTGACCCACCTCGCGGCCGCGGTCGCGCGCATCGGCGCCTACCAGTGGCCCTACACGATCACCCCGACCGTCGACGCGCTGCTGCGCGGAGTGGCCGAGCTCACGGACCTGCCCTACGACCCCCGCGACGAGGCGAGCATCGACGCGCTCGTCGCGGCCCTCGGGCCCGCCTCGCGGTTCGTCGGCGCGACCGTGCGCCACACGTCCAACCCGACCCAGCTCGGCGCCGGCTACAAGGCCAACGTCATCCCCGGCCGGGCCGAGGCCGCGATCGACGCGCGCCTGCTGCCGGGCCACGAGGACGAGGGCTTCGCGGTCATCGAGGGCCTCGTGGGCGAGCACGTGCGCATCGAGCCCATCCACCGTGACATCTCGCTCGAGGTGCCCTTCGAGGGCGACCTGGTCGACGCGATGATCGCGTCCCTGCACGCCGAGGACCCCGGCGCGACGGTCCTGCCGTACACGCTCTCGGGCGGCACCGACAACAAGTCGCTCGCGCGCCTGGGCATCACGGGCTACGGGTTCGCCCCGCTCCAGCTCCCCGCGGACCTGGACTTCTCCGGGATGTTCCACGGCGTCGACGAGCGCGTGCCCGTGGAGTCCCTGAAGTTCGGCGTGCGCGTCCTGGACCGGCTCCTGCGGACCTGCTGACCTGCGGGCGCTCGACGCCTCAGAGCGTCGAGCGCACCCGCATGATCTTGCGGCGCAGCCACACGCGCCGCTCGCCGCCCACGTACAGCCGGGTGCGGTCGAGCTCCCAGCGTCCGTACTCCGCCTCGTCCGTCAGGAGGCGGACGGCGTCGTGGCGGCTCACGGACCTGTCGATCGTGAGCACCCGGTACTCGTACTGGCTGCTGGGCTCGGTGCGGGCCACGCGCTGCGGGGGAGGAGTGCTTGCCATGTTCCACCGTCCTCGGGTCGGTCGTGAGCGGGGGAGCCGTGAGCCGTACCTCACTCTCCCGCGCCGGGATTCCGAGTGCCATTGTGCCTCGGGCAGGGCTACCGTCAGGGTATGACCGCTGACCCGCGCGCCGCGCTCGACCGATTCATCGCGGCCCTCGAGGCCCACTACAACGCCGTCGCCGCGCGCCGAGGCGAGGACGATCCCGCGGTCGACGACGCCTACTACGTCCTCGCGGACGCCTACGAGGTGTACGACGAGGCGCTCGCGCAGGTCCACGGCGAGGCCACACCGTTCTACCTCGCGGAGGACGACGACGAGGACGACGAGGACTCGGACGACGACGAGGACTCGGACGATGAGGACGACGACGAGCGGGACGGCGGCTCGGACGACGACCGGCTCGACGAGGAGTTCGACGAGGTCGACCTCCACGACGGCGTCAGCCGCTGACCTCCCGCAGGGGTAGCGCTACCAACGCTCGGGGTAGCCGAACGAGAGGGCGCTGACGTCGTCGAGCGCGTGGTGGACGGCGTCGGGCAGCTCGAGGTCGCTCGCCGCGAGCGAGGCCCGCAGCTGCGACGGGGTCCGGGCCCCGACGATCGCGCTCGAGACCCCCGGCCGCTCCAGGAGCCAGGCCAGCGCCACGTCGAGCGGTGCGCGTCCCAGACCGTTCGCGGCCGTCACGACGGCCTCGACGATGCCCGACGACGGGCCGTCCAGGTAGGGCTGGACGAACCCGGCCAGGTGCGAGGACGCCCCGCGCGAGTCCGCGGGCAGCGAGCTGCGGTACTTGCCCGTGAGCACGCCCCGGCCCAGCGGTGACCACGCGAGGACCCCGAAGCCCATCTCGGTGGCGGCGGGCACGACGTCGCGCTCGATCCCGCGCTGCAGCAGCGAGTACTCGAGCTCGACCGCACTGAGCCCGACGTCGCCGCGCGCGTCGAGCGTCGCGGCCGCCCGCGCGGCGGCCCACCCGGGGTGGTTGGACAGACCCACGTAGCGGGCGCGCCCGGTCGTCACGGCCAGCCGCAGGGCCGAGAGCGTCTCGTCGAAGGGCGTCCGAGGGTCCGGGGTGTGCACCAGGAAGAGGTCGACGTGGTCTGTCCCGAGGCGCGCGAGCGAGGCGTCGAGCGAGTCGAGAAGCGCGCCGCGGGACGCGTCGACGGTGTTGCCGTCCGCGGTCGTGCGGATCCCGGCCTTGGTGCACAGCAGCACGTCGTTGCGGTCGACCTTGCCCGCGGCGAGGAGCGAACCGATCATCGACTCGCTCGCGCCGCCGCCGTAGGAGGCCGCGGTGTCCACCAGGTTGCCGCCGGCGTCGACGAAGTCCCGGAGCTGCTCCGCCGCATCGATCTCGTCGGTGTCCCGACCCCACGCCATGGTCCCGAGACCCAGCGGCGAGACGCGAAGGCCGGTGCGGCCGAGCTGACGAAGTTCCATGCGCGGCAGGTTACCGGCGAAGAGGGCGCGATGCCCGGAGACGTGGCGTGGTCGGGAGGGTGAGGTCCGTCGCTCTGGCCCGCATCGGCGGGTCCCCGGGTGTCCGCCCGGTGTCCTGCGCGGGGCTGCGCGGTGTCCGCCGGGCGACGGCCAGGTGACGCTTTCTGCCGACCGGCCTGTCCCGCCTGGGCAGGGTGGTCGGCGCCGGTAGGGTGCGATGCGTGAATGCGTGGGATGCCGTCCTTCTCGGCCTCGTCCAGGGTCTGACCGAGTTCTTGCCCGTCTCCTCGAGCGCGCACCTGCGCATCGTGGGTGAGCTGATCGGTTCGTCGGACCCGGGGGCGGCCTTCACGGCGATCACCCAGATCGGTACCGAGACCGCGGTCCTGCTCTACTTCCGGCGGGACATCGCGACGATCTGTCGCGCCTGGTGGGGCGCGGTGCGCGGCGAGAACGGCACCGACTGGCGCGCCCGGATGGGCAAGGGCGACCACCACGCCGCCATGGCCTGGTTCATCGCGCTGGGCTCGATCCCTATCGTGGTCCTCGGCCTGCTGTTCCAGGACGCGATCGAGGCCTCGCTGCGCAACCTGTACATCACGGCGTTCATGCTCGCCGCGTTCGCGCTGCTGCTCGGGCTCGCGGACCGGGTCGGGGCCAAGAAGAGGACGCTCGACGAGCTGACCCCGCGCCAGGCCGTCGGGTTCGGGCTGGCGCAGGCGCTCGCCCTGGTCCCCGGCGTCTCCCGCTCCGGCGGGACCATCACCGCGGGCCTGCTCATGGGCTTCACGCGCGAGGCCGCCGCGCGCTACTCGTTCCTGCTCGCGATCCCCGCGGTCCTCGGCTCGGGGTTCTACCAGCTCGCGAAGTCGGTCGCGGCGGACCCGGTGCCCGGCTCACCCGGCTTCGGGGCGACCTTGATCGCGACGCTCGTGGCGTTCGTCGTCGGGTACCTCGTGATCATCGCGTTCCTCAAGATTGTCTCGACGTTCAGCTACACGCCGTTCGTGATCTACCGGCTGGTGCTCGCCGGCGTCGTGGTCCTGCTGCTCACGTTCGGCGTCCTGCAGCCGCTCGCCTGACCGGCCCTCGCGCACCGCGGTGGGCGGCACCCGCTACATCCAGCCGACCTTCTTGAACGCCCCGTACAGCCCGAAGCAGCCGATCACCATGATCGCGAGCGCCATCGGGTAGCCGAGCGACCAGTGCAGCTCGGGGATGTGGTCGAAGTTCATGCCGTAGATCCCGCCGACGATCGTGGGGAACACGAGGATCGCGGCCCAGGCGCTGATCTTGCGCATGTCCTCGTTCTGGCGCACCGAGACCTGCGACAGGTGCACCGAGAGCATGTCGGACAGCAGGTCGTCGTGCGCGTCGAGGTGGCGGTCGATGCGCTCGACCGTCGAGACCAGGCGGTCCATGAGCCGCTTGTCGAACGTGATGCGCGACCGGGCGCTGCCCGACACGAGCTCGGGCAGCTCGGCCGTGATGGGCAGCAGCGCCCGCCGGGCCTCGGTGATCTCGCGCTTGAGGTCGTAGATGGGCAGGACGGGGTCGGCGTGCCGCCGGGGCTCGAAGACGATCTTCTCGACCTCGGCGACCGCGTCGCCCAGGGCCAGCTCGACGTCGGACGCGGTCGCCACGAGCGCGAACAGGGCCTCGCCCGCCAGGTGCTGGACACCCTTGCCGCGCCCGTGCGACGGGCCGGTCAGGTGTTCGCGCATCCGGTCGTGGACGCCCCCGGAGCCCTTCTCGACCGTCACCACGACGTCCGGCCCCACGAGGATGCAGAAGCTGCCCGTGCTGACCTGCCGGTCCTCCTCGGAGAAGGCCACGGTCGGGGTCACGACGAGCAGCCAGTCCATGCCGATGTGCTCGACGTGCGCCAAGGGGTGCTTGACGTGCCGCACGTGCACGGGCAGGTGCCCCCGCCCCCACTGCGTGCTCAGTCCCACTCCGAGTGCCTCTGCGGCCTCCACGAAGTCGTCGAGCGTGCGGACCTCGTACCAGCGCGCCCCGGTCTCCTGGTCGGCCGTTCCCGGAGAGTCGTCGTCCGTGAGGTCGGTCGGCGCCGTGCGCCCGTCGACCGGTCGAACGCGCCCGTCGGCCCCCTCGACCCACAGCTCCTTGTAGCGCGTCGGCGCCGTGCGCGGCTTCTCGTGGGCGCCCGGCTCGGAGGACGGGGGGTCGGGGGGACGTGTGGGTTCGGTCACCCCTGCATTCTTGCCCGACGCCGCAGGCACGCCACCCAGGACGGGCTCGCGGCGCCGTCGGGCAGGCCGGGGGGCCCACGCGCGGCGACCGTCGAGGAGGCCGGGGCCGTTCGCGGCTAAGGTTGTCGCGTGCACAGCTGGCCCATGCCTCAGATCCCGTCCCTGCCCGGTCGAGGACTCCCGATCCGGGTGCACGACAGCACCACCGGGGAGCTCGTCGTCGCCGCGGAGGGGGACACCGCGACCATGTACGTCTGCGGGATCACCCCGTACGACGCGACCCACATCGGGCACGCCGCGACCTACGTCGCGTTCGACCTCCTGGGCCGCGCCTGGCGCGACTCCGGGCACGACGTCACCTACGCGTCCAACGTGACCGACGTCGACGACCCGCTGCTCGAGCGCGCCACCGCGACCGGCGTCGACTGGTGGGACCTCGCCGTCGAGCAGACCGCCCTGCTCGCCGAGGACATGACCGCGCTCGGCGTCGTGCCCCCGGACGTGTACCGCGGCGCGGTCGAGGCGATCCCCGACGTCGTGCAGGCCGTCGAGGCCCTCATCGAGGACGGGTTCGCGTACCGCGTGCCCGTCGAGCCCGGAGCGGGCGGCGACACCCCCGAGCTCGGCGACGTGTACGCCGACCTCAGCGCCGACGCGCGCTTCGGCGCCGTGTCGCGGTTCAGCCGCGAGGACATGCTGCGCCTGTTCGGCGAGCGCGGCGGAGACCCTGAGCGCGACGGCAAGAAGGACCCGCTCGACCCGCTGCTGTGGCGGCGCGAGCGCACGGGCGAACCCACCTGGGACGGCGCGAGCCTCGGCACCGGGCGCCCCGGCTGGCACATCGAGTGCGCCGTCATCGCACGCGACGGCCTGGGCCTGCCCTTCGACATCCAGGGCGGGGGAGCGGACCTGCTCTTCCCGCACCACGAGATGTCGACCTCGCACGACCGCCTGCTCGACCACGGGTTCGGTGCGCGCAACCACGTCCACGCGGGCCTCGTCGCCTACCAGGGCGAGAAGATGAGCAAGTCGCGCGGGAACCTCGTGTTCGTCTCGCGGCTGCGCGCCACGGGCGTCGACCCCATGGCCATCCGCCTGGCCCTGCTCGCCCACCACTACCGCTCCGAGTGGGAGTGGACCGACGCCGACCTCCCCGCCGCCGTCGAGCGCCTCGAGCGGTGGCGCTCCGCGGTCTCGGGCAACGGCGGCCCCGACGCCGACGCGACCCTCGCGGCGGTGCGCGCGGCGCTCGCGGACGACCTCGACGCCCCCACCGCGCTCGCCGCGGTCGACGCGTGGGCCGACGTCTCGCTCGCCGACGGGCGGGACACCTCTGCCGACACCGAGGGCGCGCCCGGCGTGATCTCGCGTGCGGTCAACGCGCTGCTCGGCGTGCGGCTCTAGCCCCGGCGCCCGGCGCCCGGCGCCCTGCGCCCTCCGCTCGACCGCCCGACGAACGACTTACGGCCCGCGGCCCCCTCTGGGA
>NZ_JBHUAD010000170.1:0-8768 GCF_042789955.1 Oerskovia sp. NPDC056781 | reverse complement strand
GTGCGTGCGACGGCACGCACCGCGCCCGTCGTCGTCCTCTCAGGCGTTCCACAGGCGCACGTCATCCTCCGCGCAGGTCCGAGGACCACTGTGGGGGCACGGGCGAAGGGCTCGCCCGGGCTGGAGGAACGACATGTCGAGCGAGCGGCCGTCCGAGACGTCCCCCGAGAACACCCCCGAACCGCGTGCACCCCGTCGGCGGGCGCTGACCTGGGGAGCGGGCGCCCTCACCTTCAGCGTCCTCACCCTGGGCGGGCTCGCGCTGAGCGCACCCGCGGGGACCGGCGGGAGCGCCCCCGGCACGGACGCGGGCACCGGGGCGTCGGCCGGACCGGCGGCATCGGTCACCAGCGCGGTCACCGTCGCGGACGACATGACAAACGTCATCGAGGAACGGTGACGAACCCGACGGAACGGGTGACGGGGCGCACTGCCTGACCCCTCCTGCCGGCACCAGGCTGGAGGCATGGACAACGACACCTACGGCAGCGGTACCCCGGGCCGCTCCGCCTCCCCGGACGACCTCGTCATCGACGTGCGCGGCCTGCGCCGCCGGTACGCGAGCGGCTCGCGCGGCGCGCAGGGCTTCGAGGCCGTCGCGGGCGTGGACCTCCAGGTCCGGCGCGGCGAGCTCTTCGCGCTCCTCGGCACCAACGGGGCGGGCAAGACGTCGCTCCTCGAGGTCGTCGAGGGGCTGGCGCGCCCCACGGGCGGCACGGTCCAGGTCTTCGGCAAGGACCCCTACCGCCAGCGCGCCCAGGTCCGTCCCCGCATCGGGATCATGCTGCAGGAGGCGGGCTTCCCGTCCGACCTGACCGCGATCGAGACCGCGCGCATGTGGGCCGGCACGCTCACCGCCCCGCGCCCCGTCGAGGAGGCCCTCGACCTGGTCGCGCTGCGCGGCCGCGCGGACGTCATGGTGAGCTCCCTCTCGGGCGGCGAGCGCCGCCGTCTGGACCTCGCCCTGGCGCTGCTCGGGCGCCCCGAGGTCCTGTTCCTCGACGAGCCGACCACGGGGCTCGACCCCGAGAGCCGCCGCTCGGCGTGGGACCTGGTGCGAGGGCTGCTCGACGACGGCACGACCGTCGTCCTCACGACCCACTACCTGGAAGAGGCCGAACGCCTCGCCGACCGCCTCGCGATCATGCACGGCGGCCGGATCGTGCAGGACGGCACGGTCGCGGACATCGTCGAGGCCGAGCCCTCGTTCGTCCACCTCGACGAGGAGAGCGTGCGACCCCACCTGACCGACCTCCCGCTGCTGCCCGGGGAGACGCTCACGCGCGTCGAGGCCGGCACGCTCTCGATCGCGACGCGCGACCTCCAGCACACCCTCGCCGTGCTCCTCGCCTGGGCGGCCGACCGCGACGTGACCTTCGGCCGCATCGAGGCGCGCCCCGCGTCCCTCGAGCAGGCCTTCCTCGCCATCGCGGACGGGCCGGGCACCGCCCGCACCGCGTCCGCGTCCACCACCGACCCGACGGAGCGTGCCGCATGACCACCCTCGCCCCCACCTCGACCCGCACCCCGGGCGCCCCCTCGACTCAGCGCTCCGCGAGCGCCCTCACCGGGTCGCTGCGCCGCATCCGCTCGCTCGTGCGCGCCGAGACCACGCTCCTCCTGCGCAACCGCACGGCCCTGTTCAACGGGGTGCTCCTCGCCCCAGCCATGGTCGCCTTCCTGCACTTCTCGGGCGCGTTCGAGGCGTTCGTGGGTGACGACGCGGGAGCGTCGATCATCGGTGCGTTCGCGCTCACGAGCCTCATCTGCTTCGCCCTGATGTTCGTCGTGTACTACAACCTGGCCAGCGCCTACGTGGCCCGGCGCGAGGAGCTCGTGCTCAAGCGCCTGCGGACCGGGCAGTGCTCCGACGCCGAGATCCTGGCGGGGGCCGCGACGCCCGCAGTCGCCACGATGCTGGGCCAGCTCGTCCTGGGAGGGGCCGCGATCGCGCTGTGGATCGGGCTCGACGCTCCCGCGAACGTCCTGCTGCTGCTCGTCGCGGTCCTCGGGGGGGCGTTCGTCTTCGCGGCGCTCGCGGCCGCGAGCACGGCCTTCACGCGCACGGTCGAGACGGCCCAGCTCTCGACGCTGCCGATCATGGCGCTCGCGCTGCTCCTGTCCGGGACGACCCTCCCGCTCACGATGCTCCCCGAGCGCGTCCAGACCCTCGCCGAGCTCACGCCCCTGCACCCGGTCGCCGAGCTCCTGACGATCGGCCTCACGGGTCTCGGTCCCGACGGCGTCGCGGTCGGCTTCGGGGAGACGTTCGCCCTGGCAGCACAGCCCCTGGCGGTGCTGGCCGCCTGGTGCGTGCTCGGCGCGTGGCTCGCGACCCGGTACATGCGGTGGGAACCGCGCCGGTGACGTCTGCCCGGTTGGCGGGCGCGCCCGGTGCGCACGCGCCGCCGTCGCCGCATGACAGGCTGGTCCTCGTGAGCCGGAACCCCTTCGTCGGTGCGTGGTCGCGCCGCTCCAACCCTGAACGGTTCGACACCTACACGCGCTGGTCGCTGTACGTCATCGCGACGTTCGAGCTCTACGTGGTGCTCTGGATCGTCGGCGAGGTGCCGACGGGCCACCCCGCGCTGCTCGCGCCGTTGATCGCGCTGAGCCTGGCACACACCGCGTCCTGCATCGTCGTGATCAGGTACGGGATCACCCGGTTCCTCGGAGGTCCGCCCGCACCGCGGTGGGCGCTCGGCAGCATGGCGGTCCTCGCGGTCGTGACGAGCGTGGTCGGTGTCGCGGCGTACCCCCAGGGCGACGGGTCGATCTTCATGGGCAACACCCCCGTCCTGGTCGTGACCGCGACCGCCGGCTTCTCGGTCGCGGCCTGCGCCCCTCTCCTGACCTTCCGCTGGCTGGCGCTCGGGGCGCTCGGGGTCGCCGCAGCCTCAGGGTTCGTCGCCTGGCTCGTCGCCCCCGTCCGCGACGAGACGGCCGTGGGCATGGCGGTCGGTCAGGGGGTCGCCGTCGCGATCATGTGCGTGGGCGTGTTCGCGTCCTACCGGGTGTCCGTCTGGATGCTGGGGATCGTGTGGGAGCAGGAGCGCAACCGGGTCCTGCACGCCCGCCTGGCCGTCGCCGAGGAGCGGCTGCGCTTCTCGCGCGACCTGCACGACGTGTTCGGCCGCACGCTCTCGGTCGTGGCCGTCAAGAGCGAGCTGGCCGCCGAGCTCGCGACGCGCGGTCGCCCGGGGGCCGCCGAGCAGATGCTCGAGGTGCGCCAGATCGCGCAGGACTCTCTGCGCGAGGTGCGGGCCGTGGTTGCCGGGTACCGGGCCACGGACCTGCCGGCCGAGCTCAGCGGGGCCCGCTCGGTCCTGCGGTCGGCCGACATCGAGACGACGATCGAGTCCTGCGGCGACGAGCAGGAGGCCGCGCTGCCCCTGGCCACGCAGGAGGCGCTCGCCTGGGTCGTGCGCGAGGCCGTGACGAACGTGGTCCGGCACTCGGACGCCGCACGGTGCGAGATCACGCTGCGCGTCGACCGCGGCGAGGCGGTGCTGACCGTCACGAACGACGGCGTCCCCGACCTCGACCGCACCACGACCAGTCCGGGAAGTCCCAGCGGGTCCGGCCTGATCGGCCTGGGCGAGCGGCTCGCCGAGACCGGGGGGCGCCTGGAGACCCATCTCGCCCCACCCGTGTTCCGCCTCACGGCCAGCGTCCCGCTCCCGGGCGCGGGCCTGGGTAGCCTCGTGGCGCGCATGCCGCGCGGACCCCGTGGCCGTGGCTCAGGCGCCCCGAGCCCCACCGAGGAAGGCCCCACCGCGTGATCCGCATCCTGCTCGCCGACGACGAGAACCTCATCCGCGACGCGCTCGCGACCCTGCTCTCGCTCGAGGACGACCTCGACGTCGTCGTCCAGGCCGCGTCCGGGACCGAGGCGCTCGCGGCCGCACGCAAGCACGCCCCCGACGTCGCGGTGCTCGACCTCCAGATGCCCGGCCTCGACGGGATCGAGGTCGCCCGGGCCCTGGCCGTCGAGGTGCCGGGATGCCGGGTCGTCATGGTCACGAGCCACGGTCGCCCCGGGTACCTCAAGCGCGCGCTCGAGGCGGGTGTCGGGGCCTTCCTGCCCAAGACGGTCTCCTCGCGCGTCCTCGCGGACGTCGTGCGCCAGGTCCAGGCCGGTGGTCGCTACGTCGACCCCGAGCTCGCGGCCGAGGCCATCGCGGCCGGCTCGAGCCCACTGACGGCCCGCGAGGCCGACGTCCTGGAGCTCGCAGCCGGTGGAGCCCCCGTCGAGGAGATCGCGACCCGCGCGTCGCTCGCACCGGGCACGGTGCGCAACTACCTGTCCTCGGCCGCCGCCAAGCTGGGCGCGACCAACCGGCACGAGGCCGTGCACCTCGCGCGCCGCCACGGGTGGATCTGAGCCGTCGTGGCAGCGGCGTCGGGCCCGCGCACCCAGGGCGCGCGGCGCCGTCGGGCCCGACGACGGCACGCGGCCCGGTAGGCTCGGTGACCGTGCCGAAAGCTCATCCTGACAGCCGCGCGTACCGCTTCGTCGCGCTCATCGTGCGACCCCTCATGTTCACCATCACCCGCCGCGACTGGCAGGGCGAGGAGAACATCCCCGCGACAGGCGGGTTCATCGCTGCGGGCAACCACATGTCGAACATCGATCCGTTGACGTTCGCCCACTTCCTGTACGACAACGGCCGGGCGCCCAAGATCCTCGCCAAGGCGTCGCTGTGGAAGGTGCCGCTCCTCGGCGGTCTCCTGACCCGCACGGGCATGATCCCCGTCCAGCGCAACACCGTCGGCGCGGCATCCTCGGTCAGCGTGGCCGTCGACCAGCTCGCGCTGGGCGAGTGCGTCGCGGTCTTCCCCGAGGGCACGCTCACGCGCGACCCCGACCTGTGGCCCATGGTCGGCAAGACCGGTGCCGCGCGCCTGGCCCTCGCGAGCCGCATGCCCGTGGTGCCCATCGCGCAGTGGGGCATGCAGGACCTCCTGCCCCGCTACAGCAAGCGGTTCCGGCCGTTCCCGCCCAAGAACGTCGCGGTGCACGCCGGGCCACCGGTCGACCTGTCGGACCTCTACGAGCGCCCCGTCGACACCGCGACCCTGCGCGAGGCCACCGACCGCATCATGGACGCCATCACGGGTCTCCTCGAGGACATCCGCGGGGAGAAGGCTCCCGCCGAGCGCTTCGACGTCCGCAAGAATCCCGGCTCGGAGGAGCGCAAGTGAGCGACCGGCAGATCACCGCGACCGTCCTGGGGTCGGGGGCGTGGGGCACGACGTTCGCCGCCGTCCTGGCCGACGCCGGCTGCGAGGTCCGGCTGTGGGGTCGCAACGCCGAGGTCGCGGCCGACATCAACGCGACCCGCCGCAACTCCGCGTACCTGCCCGACATCGAGCTGCCCGCAGGGCTCACGGCCACGACCGACGCGGCCGCCGCCCTCGCCGGGGCGCAGCTCGTGGTGGTCGCGATCCCGTCCCAGAGCGCCCGTGCGACGCTCGCGCCGCTGCGTGAGCACCTCGCGGAGGGCGTCGTCGCGGTCTCGCTCATGAAGGGCGTCGAGCTCAGCACCGACCGCCGCATGAGCGAGGTCGTCGCCGAGGTGTGGGGCCTGCCGCTCGACCGGGTCGCGGTCGTGTCCGGACCGAACCTTGCACGGGAGATCGCCGAGCACCAGCCGACCGCGACGGTCGTCTCGGCCACGAACGAGGAGACCGCGCGGTTCGTCGCGGCGGCCTGCTCGTCGTCCTACTTCCGCCCGTACACCAACTCCGACGTCGTCGGCGTCGAGCTCTGCGGCGCCGTGAAGAACGTCATCGCGCTCGCCGTGGGCATCGCCCAGGGGCGTGGGTTCGGGTACAACACGACGGCCACCGTCATCACGCGCGGGCTCGTCGAGATCACGCGGCTCGGTCTCGCGCTCGGCGCCGACGCCGAGACGTTCTCGGGCCTTGCGGGCATGGGGGACCTGGTCGCGACCTGTACGTCACCCCTGTCCCGCAACCACACGCTCGGCAAGCACATCGGCCGCGGAATGAGCCTCGACGAGGCCGTCGCGGCGACAGGGGGGACGGCGGAGGGCGTCAAGTCCTGCCGCTCGGTCCTCGAGCTCGCACAGAAGGTGGGCGTCGACATGCCCATCACGGCCGGCGTCGTCGCCGTCCTGCACGAGGGCATGCCCGTCGACGACATGGCTCGCGGGCTGCTCTCGCGGCCACAGAAGTCCGAGGGCGTGACGTCGGGTCGCTGAGTCCCGCCCGCTCTGTCGGCCCGGCGCCCTGACGGGTGCCGAGCCGACACCCGTCACACGTCGTCGTTGCGGACCTCGACGACGACCCGCGTCGGGTCCGTCAGTGCGTAGACCCGGAACGGACTGACCTCGTCCGTCCCGACGAACGCCTGGGTGGACCCCTCGAAGACGCTGCCGAGCAGGACCTCCTCGACCTCGTCGGTCTCGGCGACCCGCAGAGGGTTGGGACCCGCGTACTCGGCGACGCCCGTGTCCGTGGGGTAGCCCGAGCCGGAGATCATGACCTGCAGGGTGCCGTCGCCGTCGAGGTCGACGACGTTCCCGCTCCCGTCCTCGACCGCCTCCGGCACGTACTCGACGCGCCAGCCGGGCGTGCCCGTGCCACCGAGCTCGAAGACCACGCGGTCGAACCCGTCGTGCCGCCCGACACGCACGTCGGTCACGGTCAGCGCCGCACCGGCGGACGGCTCTGACGTGTCGGGCTCGGTGTTCGCAGGGAACGGGGGAGCGGAGGTGGAACCGTCGTCGTCCGTGGACCCGGTCGGGGTGTCCGTCGGGCCCGCCGAGGCCGACGGGTCGGGGGTCGACGAGGCGGCAGGGGACGGGGTGCTCGGCCCCGGGTCGTCGCGGTCGTCCCCGCCCGAGCAGGCCGTGATCACAAGGACCGCGGTCGCGACCCCGGCGGTGAGTGCTGCGGTGCGGCGTCGTCGGGTCGTGCCCTTCATCGGTGCGCCTCCGAGGAGCGTCGTCCGGGACCTCTTCCCGGGTGGTCTTCGAGCCTAGGCGCGCACGGGCACGGTCGCATGGAGGGGCTCGACCGAGGAACGACCGGCCGCCGTGCTGTCGTCGCTGCCCGCGCTCCCCCTCGCACGAGGGATGACAGTGGCTTCCAGTCGGCCCTACGGTGGCTGCATGCCGGGGATCAGCAGCGTGGGCGGGCCACTCCTCTTCGTCGTCGTGCTCGCGGTCGTCGCGGTCGTCGCGATCGAGCGCATGGTGAGCGGGCGCTCCAGGGACCGGCGGCTCGGGGACCGGCGAGGGTCGGGCGAGAGCGCCGGGGCCGGTGCGTTCGGCGAGCTCGTCGACGTCTTCCAGCCGAGCCGGGTCCACCTGACCGAGGAGAAGGAGCGTCAGCGGCTCGACATCGCGCAGGCGCCGTCCACCGCGCCCCCGGTCGACGTGGACCTCGAGGCGGGGGTCGTGGTCTTCAGTGCGGACGTGTACGAGCCGCAGCCCGACGAGCCACAGGCCGTCGAGCCGCAGTCCGACGACGGGCCGCCTGCCGCCCGCTAGCCCCGGACCGCGGCGCGCAGAGCCTGGTCGAGGTCCGCCCACAGGTCCTCGACGTCCTCGATGCCGACGCTCAGGCGCAGCAGGTCCTCGGGGACCGTGTGCGACTCGGTCGCGAACCGCCGTCGCCGCTCGAGGCTCGACTCGACCCCGCCCAGGCTCGTCGCCGGGACCCAGAGCTCGACGGCCTCGACGAGCGCGTCGGCGGCCTCGCGCCCGCCCCGGGGCCGCAGCCCGAGGATCGACCCGAATCCGGTCATGGTGCGCCCCGCCCGCTCGTGGCCAGGGTCGGTCGGCAGGCTCGGGTGGCGCACCTCCTCGACGAGCGGGTGCTGGGCCAGGCGTCGGGCGATCTCTGCGGCGTTGGCCTGGGAGCGCTCGACGCGCAGCGCGAGGGTACGCAGCCCGCGCAGCGCGAGCCACACCTCCCACGGCCCGGCGATCGCGCCGTGCAGGGTCCGGTAGGCACGCACCTTCGCGGCCAGGTCCGGGTCGTTCGTGACGACGGCCCCGAGCACGACGTCGGAGTGTCCTGCGAGGTACTTGGTGACCGAGTGCACGACGACGTCCGCCCCCAGGGTGAGCGGCTGCTGTCCCAGCGGGGTCGCGAACGTGTTGTCGACCGCCGTGCGGACCCCGCGCTCGCGCGCCGCGGCCAGCAGCACGGGGAGGTCGGCGACCTCGAGCATGGGGTTGGTCGGCGACTCGATCAGGAGCAGGTCCGCCCCGTCGATCGCGGCGAGCACCTGGTCGGTGTCGGCGACGTCGACCCGGACGACCTCGACCCCGTGGCGGGCCGCGAGATCGTCGGCGAACCCCAGCGTGACCTGGTAGGCGTGCCGGGGCAGGACGACCTTGCCGCCCGCCGGCACGAACGAGAAGACGGCTGCGATCGCCGCCATGCCGCTGCCGAACACGATGCCGGGCTCCGTGGCGCGCTCCAGGGTCGCGAGGGCCTCCTCGAACGGGTGCCAGGTCTCGGTGTCCATGCGCGTGTACAGGAGCTCGCCCGGCTGCTGCACGCCACGCGACACGTACGTCGAGGACAGGACCACCGGCGGGTTGACCGGCCCGCCCTGCTCGCGCGGCGGGCGTCCCGCCGCGACCGCGATCGTGGCGGGGGACAGCGGTGAGCGGTGGCGGGCGGGCTCGGTCGTCATGGGGGTGAGATTACGCCTGGCGGCCGGGTGGGTGCCGCGGGCAACCGCAGGAGGAGACAAGGGGTGGTGCGTCGAGCGTGCAGTTCGGGTC
>NZ_JBHUAD010000169.1:0-8783 GCF_042789955.1 Oerskovia sp. NPDC056781 | reverse complement strand
CCCGAGGAGTGCCGACCGCATGCTCGGCAGCGGTAGCGTGGGCGCGTGCCACTCACGCTCTGCGTCCTGCTCTGGGCCGTCGACGGTCAGGTCGACCCCCTCACGCGCTACGAGGACGAGGTTCTCGCGCTCGTACCGGTCCACGGTGGCCGGGTCACCTCACGGGTGAGGAGCGTGCCCGGCGAGGATCCGGCCGCCCCCGCCGAGGTGCAGGTCATCGAGATGCCCGACGACGCCGCGCTCGCCGCGTACATGGCCGACCCTGCACGCGTGGCGCTCGCGGACGTCCGGGACCGGGTGGTCGCACGCACGCAGATCCTGCGCGTGGAGCCGGTCGCGGGCTGACGGTGACGGCCGGCCCTGCCGAGGGCGACCAGCCCGCGCGGCCGCCGTCGTCAGACCCGCACCTGCGACGTGTCACGGCGCAGGTAGCCCCATGCCAGGACCGCGCAGACGACGCCGTTGACGAGCCCGGCGAGGACGTCGGTCAGCGAGTGCATGCCGCGGTACAGCCGCGCGAAGCCGACCGCGAACGGGACGAGCACCGCGAGGACCGTGAGCACGACCCGGAGCACCGGGTTCTGCACGCGCTGCGCGAGGAGCGCGAGCGTCAGGTAGAACGCCGTGGACGCGCCGGTGTGCCCGCTCGGGAAGCTCGACGTGGGCGGGGCGTGGTCGAGCATGTCGACCTCGGGCCGAGTGCGGCCCACGACGATCGAGGACGTGAGGAAGACCAGGGCCTGGAGAGACACCGCGAGCGCGGGGACCAGGGCGAACCACCACTGCCTGGTCCGCCACCAGACGAGCGCGACCGCGAGCACGCACGCCCCGATGATGAACTCGGTCATCCCGATCGCCGACAGCATCTCGGTGACCGTGTCGAGGAAGGGCGTGCGGGCCTCGACGAGAGCCCGGTTGACCCCGGCCTCGCCGGGCAGGTTCTCGAGCGGCCCCTTGATGAGGAACCCGAGACCCACGATCGCGACCCAGAGTGCGGCGCCCGGCAGGAACGCCCGCAGCGCCAGGTCGCGGGCGACCTCGCGGCCCGTCGGGCGCGAGGTGTCGAGCTCGTAGCGGTGGACGAACGGGTGCACGGGGCCTCCAGGCGTGTCGGCACGCGCCGACCTGTGGGCCGACGCGAGTTCCCGGACGTTACGTGCACACGGGACGACTCGCACGGCGAGGCGCGCGGAGCACGCGGCGCGGCCCGTCGCTGAGAGCTCCCGTTCCCGGCCGCGGCGTCCTGGGTAGGCTCGCCAGGTGCACCCACCGCGACATGTCCTCGAGGCGTTCGGCGCTGTCGGGCGGGCGTCGAGGCTCGACGGCGGACGCGGCCGGGCCTGGCGCGTCGGGGACACCGTGCTCAAGCCGCTCGACGTGCTTCCGGCCGAGCTCGTCTGGTTGCGGGACCACGCGCCGTCCGGCGGGGGCGACGTCCGGCTCGGCGTGCCGCTCGCGAGCCGGTCGGGCGACCTCGTCGTCGAGGGCTGGACGGCGTTCCCGGTCCTCCCGGGCGAGCACCTCGCGGGCAGGTGGGCACAGGTCGCGGACGTGGCCCACCGTTTCTCAGCAGTGTTCGACGGCGCCGCTCGCCCCGGGTTCCTCGACGAGCGGGCGCACGCCTGGGCACGGGCCGACCGGCTCGCCTGGGGCGAGACGACGACCGACGTGCCCGACGACGTCCCGCACCTCCCTGCGCTGCTCGCCGCCCGGCGGGTGGTCGCCGAGCCGTCGACGATCGTCCACGGCGACCTCACGGGCAACGTGCTGCTCGACGACGACCTGCCGCCCGCGGTGATCGACCTGACGCTCTACTGGCGGCCGGTGCGGTACTCGGTGGCGATCGTCGCCGTCGACGCGGTCTGCTTCGAGGGCGCCCCGCTGGAGCTCCTCGAGACCATCGACCCGGGGGAGGGGTTCGCGCAGCACCTCGTGCGCGCGTTGGTGTTCCGCATCGCGACGGACTGGTTCAACGAGCTCCCGTCCGACACCTACGAGGTCTACGAGGCGACCGTGGAGCGGGTCCTCGACCTGGCGGCGCGTGGGCGCTGAGAATGCCCCCCGGACGGTGCTGTCAGGTTGCGTCGGCGGCCGTCGCCCGAGAGTCACGCAGGACCACTGCGACGGTGCCGCCAGCGATCGCGAGGACGGGCCCGAGCACGAACGCCGCAACCTCGGCGGGCATCAGTCGACCGACCGTCCCTCCTTCGTCCGCCGCGACGCCTTCGATGTAGCCCGTGTACGCGCCGGCGGCGAACAGCAGCGCTCCGCCGACGATCGTGAGCCAGCACAGGGCGAGGACGCCCCGTCGCAGACCTGAAGTCATGTCGTCTCCTTCTCGACCTGGCGGTTGCCGGAACGGTAGCGCAAGGGCGCATCCGCCGTCGGGCGGGTCTGGAGCGCGGCCCGCGCGGCTGCGAGGATGCCTGGATGGCTGACGCGGAGACCTGGGACCTGCTCGACGAGCAGGGCGCCCCGACCGGGGAGGTTCACCGCCGGGGCGATCCCGGATGGCCGCCGGGCCGCTTCCACCTCATGGTGGCGACGTGCGTCGTCCGGTCCGACGGGCTGGTCCTGCTGACCCGCCGCGCCGCGACCAAGACCTTCCCGTTCCTGTGGGAGATCCCCGGCGGGAGCGTGCTCGCGGGCGAGACCGGCACCCAGGCGGCCGTGCGCGAGGTGCGCGAGGAGACGGGGCTCGTCCTCGACGAAGGCGCGCTCGAGCGTGTGGGGAGGGGCGTCGAGTCCGCGTCGTTCCTCGACGTCCACGTCGCGACCGTGCCCGGTCGCCCACGGCTGGCCCTCGACCCCGCAGAGGTCGACGACGCCGCCTGGGTCACGTGGGCCGACGTCGAGGCGCACCGCGCGGCAGGGCGGATGCCCGCTCCCTGGGTCGGGTGCTTCGCCCCGCTCTGGCCGGACCTCGCCCGGAAGGTGGCGGAGGCGGCGGGACGAAGGTGATGACGGCCCAGCCTCGTTGCACTGGGGGACGACCTCCGGTTCAATGCTGGCAGCGAGCGCCAGCGCTCTGAAATGCACGATCGAGGAAGCACGGTGGGGCAATGACGGCCGAGGGGCTCGCGCTCACAGATGGACCCGGCTGGGTCGATCACTCCACTGACCCGATCATGGGCCTCTTTCCTCTTGCCGTGGAGCAGTACCTAAACGCTGCGGTGGCAGTCAACGCCCCCGGTGTGACGACCGTGACGAACGCGGCTCGGTACTACCTGCTTCACCCGTTGGTCGCGGACGAGGCCGATCGGCGTGGCATGGATGGTGCCCGTGCCATGGACTTGCTGCGTCGGGTGGAGGTTGCGTTCGCCTTGATCTGCATGGCTCATCAGGGCCAGCCCGATCACTTGGACTGGTACCCGGCGGCGCACGGGCGTGATCGTCTGCTCGCAATGGCGAGACGAGGGAGGATCGACCTCACCGTGGCTGCCGGAACAGGCGACGGTAGGTACGCCAACTCCAGGTCCGGCTTCCTTGGCCCTTACGTCGGATCGGAGGTGAGCCTCGGTCTCCTCGGGCAGGGAGGCCGAGGCCCCTTCAGCCCAGGTCCGGCGTACGACCGCCCTGTCGTTCATGGTGAGCTTGGCGCAGTACTGGAGCTTGCCACCTCGTCGACGCTCGAGTTCGCCGACCTCCTTGACTTCAGCTCGTTGTGCCTGTGCAAGACTGCGAACTCGGACGATGGAGGCCTCCTCGCGCGCCGTTTTGCCGGACGAGCCGACGAGCGCGGCACCGTCGCTGGGAACATCGGGCAGATCATGCGGTTGCTGGGCATCGCGATGTCTGAGGCCGAGATCCGGGACCGGGACGACCTTGGCAACTTTGTGATGTACAGCCCCGTGGTAACCCAGCACAGGCAGAGCACTGACCACTGGTTGCGATGGCGTGGCATCCGCACCCGGATGTCCTCCGTGAACGCATGGCGTCAGATCTTCGCCCACGTGTGTCGCTACCTGACCGCTGGGCCCCAGACGATCAGTCAGATGGGAGACCGTTTGGCCACGGAACTGCCTGGTGGCACCGTCGGCGCCTTCGTCGACGGCCTCCCGGCCGTGGCTGACGAGCAGGGCGTCCCGCTTTCGGCTGAGCTGGACGTGACGCACCGACCGGCTCCAGAGACACATCTCGCGACGCTCGCGCTTGGTGCGAGGCGGTTTGAGGCGCTCGAGGCCGCCAGCCCGACCCGCTTGGGACTCGTCGGCCCGCCGGGTCACCGCTTCGAGTCCGAGGAACTATCGCCGCAGTGGGTGTCGAACGCTCTTGACGATTGGCGATCGCAGTCGATGGGCGAGTTCGCGAGGTGGCTGACGAGGGTTATGGTCAATCGCGCGCACCGCGTGACCATGGCCAAGTCACGCCAGCGTCGCGATGGCCGCTTCTCGATGCCTTTGCGCATCGACGTCCAGGACGACCTCGTGTGGAAGCACTGGGGTGAGGCGACGACCGAGCCGTCGATCCGGTGGACCCAGCTGATGTCGATGGGACGACAGACAGGGATCTTCGAGGTAGCCGAGGACGGACTGTGGACGGTGGGGGCTCGTGGTCACCTCCTTGACTGACCCGACGGTCGGCCGCTTCGCCAGCGTCTCGTCGCTGCGGTCTTACCTGTACGCACTGCCCGATCTGAGGGACCGGCCCTATTCCGAAGCGCTGTTCACGACGTTCAACGTCGACCTCGGCTACTTCGAAGGCCACATCCTCGGCCCGGCCCGTGCCAGCGGAGCGGCAGTGACGGTGATCGCTGACGGCGCGCAGTACGAGCCGGACCCGCGCGCCGTCCGTGGAGCAGGAAGCAGCTATGCGGTCGGCGTCGTCGACTTGCCGACAGCGTTCCACCCCAAGGTCAGCGCGCTGGTCGGCCATGACCGCCTACTGCTCGCGATCGGTTCGGGCAACCTGACGACGGGCGGCTGGTTGGGGAACGATGAGACGCTGTTCATCGCGCAAGGCACGACGGCGACTGGTATTCCTGCGATCGCGGGCCAGGTGGCAAGATGGTTGAAGTCGATCGAGACGCTACGTGTGAGCAGGGCTGGGCGTGCGGGAATCGAGCGGACCCGACTGGCGATCGAGCGTCTTCTCACGTCGAACGAGGTCGTCGACACGAATCACAGACTCGTCACGACGTCGAGCGGCCCGATCCTCGACCAGCTCCCCGACGGGCAGGTCGACGAGCTGTTGCTCCACGCACCGTTCCACGACGACAAGGGCACAGCCCTGGGAGCCCTGCTGGACCGTTACCGGCCCAGACAAGTAAGCATCGCCGTCCAGCCCGGACGAACCATCATCGACCCGAATCCTCTCGCTGCAGCGGCACGCTCCCGTGGCGTTGATCTGACGTGGCACGACGCGGGTGGCACCTATCGCCACGGCAAGCTCATCGAAGCCGTGTCGGGCGGCCGCCGATGGGTCTTGACGGGCTCGCCGAACCTTACTGGGGCGGCACTGTTGCGGCAGCTTGGTGCAGGTGGCAACTGCGAGGTGGGGGTCGTTGCGACGACCGATCGATCGCTCTATCCCGGGGAGGGGGCTCCGCTCGCTGTCGGTGACGTTCCCTCGCGAAGGCTCCTCGTGGCGCCAGGGGAAGCGTCTCGCTCCTCGCAGCACGTTCCCGTCCTCCTTGGAGCAACGCTCGACGGCGAAGGGATCGTCATCGAGCTGTCGCGACCTGCACCGTTTCCTGTCACCGTCGAGGTCAGTGAATTCAGTGACCTACCTGAACGCTCCAGCGTGCTAGGCCAAGTACCTGCTGGTGCCACCGAGGTTCGAATCGAGGTCACGCGTGATTTCGGAGCACGATCACGGGTACGCATCAGCTTCGAGTCGGACGGTGACCGATACCGCGGACCCTTGCACTTCCTCGCTGATCCGCATGCGATCCTGCACCGCGTCCCGTCTCGTCGCTCGTCGAGCACCAACTCCGATGTCGACTGGCGAGCCCTCTTCGGAGACGACGCACTGCTGCGGGACTGGACCCGCACCTTGGACAAGGTCACCCGCGAGCAGCGTGTGCTCCCGGCCGTCGGGCCACGCCCTACGTCGAGCGCCCAATCAGCTGCGATCGGGAAGAGAGGCAGAGGCCGCACGTTCGACGACGAAGAAGGCTGGGCACAATACTCAGTGGACGCGATCGCCCGACTCGGGCCGACGCTCGCCCACGAGACGTCCGGCGGGCTGATTCTTCCCCAACTCGCGACGCGCGCTCGAACCACGATCAGTTCGAGCGACCCCATCTGGGCCGACACGTTCGATGCCGACGAGTCCAGCTTCGACGACTCACAGACGGCAGAAGACCTTGACGAGGACCGCGCACCCGAAACGGACACGTCCGGCCCGGCCGACCTCGCCACGCCGCAGCTGAAGCAACGCTTCCGGTCGTGGGTGAACAGCCTCGCCACAACGGTGGCCGAACGTCCTGCACTGGACCGGATGGCTATCACTCGGATGCTGCTCATTGCGTCGCTCGTCCACGTGTGGGACGAGGACGTCGCATGGTTTCATCCCCTCTATGCCGCGACGCAAACCCTTTCGCGTGACGACGTCCCCGCTCGGATCTCTCCGGCCGCGGGAGCTCTTTCGGCCGTCTGTCTGTATCGCCTGAACCAGGGAGCATCGCCAGATCGACGGACGGGGACAGGGTTGCACTATGTGCAGCTCGTCGAGCAGCTCCTACCCCTGATCGCGGCACGGGACACCGGGCACGTCTCTAGCATCGTCTACAGCGTCTTCGGCACGTCCGCAGTCGCAACTCACCCTCAGGATGTGCTCGACCTGATCGAAGGCATCCTGGACAAGAACCCATGGTCTGAGATCGTCGAGTCCATCCAGCGCACACACCCTGACTGGGACGTCGAGCTCATTGAGGGAACGGTCAACATCGAGTCGCGCAGCGGGTCGCACTTCAAGATCGCTGCCGCCGCCCTCGAGCTCATGCCGAGAGGCCTCTCTGTCGCGATCCGTGTGACCTCCGGGCGACAGCTCGAAGAACGCGTGTATGCCCGCCACGGAGACGTGCTTGTCCTTCAGGACCGACTGGGCACCAGGTTGGTCTGGAAGACATACCGGCTCAGCAGTCTGGTGTCCCCGTCCGTCATCCAGGGCAGCCCCGACGCCGAGGCGCGGGCTCGAATCGACGGTGCGCCCTGGTCTGGCCTCTCAGCCACCGCGCGCACAGTGCTCGATGCTGCCGGTGTGACCGTGTGACCCTCTGAGCGTGCGTCTCCACCAGCGACTCCACGCCGTGAGCCCGTCTGCCACGACGTGGCCCGGCCACCCACCGCCCGCGAACGGCGGGTCGGTCTCCTCGTTCCCGTCTCGCACCTGCTGACCGCGCTCCGGTCCGGGCCGTGCGGATGCCGGATGCTCCGCGCTACGAAGCGTGTGCCAACCGCGTCGGAAACTGCTGGGCCCACCCGTCGTCGGTCCCGCCGGGGGACAATGGGTGACGACACTGTTTGCCAAGACGAGGAGTCCTAGGTGCCCCAGGGAACTGTCCGATGGTTCGACGCCGACCGAGGTTTCGGCTTCATCGACCTCGGGAACGAGGCGGAGGACCTGTTCGTGCACGCGTCCGAGATCCTCGACGACGACGGACCGCGGGTGCTCCGTGAGGGGCAGACCGTCGAGTTCGAGGTCGGGGAGGGAGACCGTGGACCGCAGGCCCGCCGCGTCCGTGTCACGGGAGACCGGGCCGCCGACGCGCCCCTGGGCGTGCTCGGCACCGTCAACTGGTACGAGCCGACCAAGGGATACGGGTTCGTCACGCCCGACGGCGGTCGCGGCGAGATCTTCGTGCACAGCACGGCCATCGTCGGGGGCGGCGTGATCTCGGAGGGCCAGCGGGTGGCGTTCCTCGTCGTCGACGGCGAGAAGGGGCCGCAGGCGGACCACCTGCTGCCGCTCGGGGCCGAGGCCGCGCAGCCGGCGTCGGACGGCGCGGACGGCACGGTCTCCTGGTACGACGACGTCAAGGGCTTCGGGTTCGTCGCTCCCGACTCGGGTGGCGACGACGTCTTCGTCCACGTCAGCGCCCTCGGCTCGGGGCTGACCGAGCTCTCCGAGGGCGACCGCGTGACGTACGACGTCGTCGCCGGCGACAAGGGGCCGAACGCCCGCAACGTGCAGCTCGCACGCGGCTCCGGAGGTGCCCGCGGTGCCATGGACCGTGGTCGGCCGGGCCGCCCTGCTGCGTCCGGTGGGCCCGTGCGCGGAGGCGAGGGCACCGTCGCGCGCTACGACGAGGAGCGCGGGTTCGGCTTCATCACCCCCGACGACGGGGGCCTGGACCTGTTCGTGCACGTGTCGGTCGTGCGGGGCACCGAGGTCCTGGAGGAGGGCGACCGGGTCCGGTACAAGGTGCGTCAGAGCGACCGGGGACCGCAGGCCGACGCCGTCGAGCTGGTGTGAGGGAGACGGCTTCGTGAGCGAGGGGCCGGCCGGTTCCAGGCGAACCGGCCGGTCACCCGATCGGGAATACCCCGCCCCACCCTGTAGTTGAGCCTAGTGGACTCAAGTTTCGGACCCCGCCGCTTGCGCGACGCCACGGACCGGCATAACTTGAGTGAAGACGACTCAACCGGCAGTCGGGTGGAGACACCCAGCAGGGGAAGGTCCTGACGTGCGCGCCACCACGCGCCGTCGGGCACGGGAACCTCCGCGGGCTACCGCACGGACGACACCACACGCAGCAGAACAACGGAGGCACGAACATGGCACGAGCGGTCGGAATCGACCTGGGCACCACCAACTCGGTGGTCCCCGTCCTCGAAGGT
>NZ_JBHUAD010000168.1:0-8827 GCF_042789955.1 Oerskovia sp. NPDC056781 | reverse complement strand
ACTCAGAACGACCCCAACCCCGTGTTCGGCAACACAAGGGTGACTCAGCCCAGCGTCACGACGACCTTGACCTCGGAGCCCTCCGGCTGCACCGGGACCGGCTGCGTCGGGTCGAGCTCGACGCCGTCGAGCGTCACGGACCTCACGCCCTTCGACACGTGGTCGGGGTTGCGGACCTCGATCTCGTAGACCGCGCCACGCCACTCACGGCGCACCTCGAAGCCGTCCCAGTCCTTGGGGATCGACGGGTCGACGACCAGGCCGTCGAGGGCCAGGCGCACACCGAGGATGTACTTCGTCGCGGCCGTGTACATCCAGCCCGCCGTACCCGTGAGCCACGGGTTCTGCGCCTTGCCGAACCACTCGTGGTCACGGCCGTACAGGAACTGCACGTAGGCGTAGGGCTCGGCCCCGCGGACCTCGATGTTGTCGTTCTGGTTGTACGGCAGGATCGCGTCGTAGAACTGCACGGCCTCGTCGCCGCGGCCCAGCATGGCCTCGGCGATGATGGGCCACGCGTTCGGGTGCGAGAAGATCGCCGCGTTCTCCTTGATGCCCGGGTACACGCGCGTCACGAAGCCGACCGTGTCGTCGATCTTGGTGAACGCCGGCCAGTTCAGGTGGTTGCCGTACTCCGAGCCCAGGAGCTCGCGCACCGAGTCCATCGACGCCTCGCCACGCTCCTGCGTCGTGATGCCCGCGATGACGGGCCACGCCTGGTGCTCGAGGAAGATCTTGCCCTCGTCGTTGTCGTTCGAGCCGATCTTGACCCCGTCGCGCGTGTAGCCACGGATCCACCAGGCACCGTCCCAGAGCTGGGTGTCGGCGACCTTCGCGATCCGCTCGAGCTCGGCCTCGTACTTGGCGACGTCGGCGGCCGCGCTCTCGTCCCCGGCCGCCGCACGGTGCCGTGCGACCTCGAGGAACGCCTGGATGGCCCACGCGTGCAGGAACGTGACCAGCGAGGTCTCTCCCCCGCCCAGGTTCAGGCAGTCGTTCCAGTCCGCGCGCAGGCCCAGGGCCACGCCGTTCTGGCCGATCTGCTCGCTCGAGAAGTCGAGCGCGCGCGTGAGGTGCTCGTACACCGTGGCGGGAGTGCCCTCGGCGAACGGGATCACCTCGTCGAGGAAGTCCAGGCGACCGGTCTCCTTGACGAACTCGACGACCGACGGCACGAGCCACAGGTGGTCGTCCGAGCACGTGTCCTCGAGCCCGTGGATGAGGTCCTTGGGGTCGGGCGTCGGGACGATCGTCGGCGACGGCACGTCGGGCAGCTTGGGCGCGTCCGGGTCGAACGCCTTGGGCTCGAACAGGTGCAGGCCGTAGCCGGCCTCCGTCTGGGCCCGCAGGAGCTCGACGATGCGCTGGTGCGTCTTGGTCGGGTTGGTGTGGATGACGCTCATGACGTCCTGGGCGGTGTCTCGGAAGCCCAGGCCGCTGCGCCCTCCGACCTCGACGAACGACGCGAAGCGCGACCACACGACACAGGTCTCCGCCTGGAGCAGCGTCCACGAGTTGATCATGGTGTTCATGCCCTCGTGGGGCGTGCGGATGCGGAGCTTGTCCTGCTTGGCCTTCCAGTACGCGGCCAGGCGTGCACGCTCGGCGTCGACGGTCGCGACGTCCGCGTACTTCGCCTGCATCGCACGGCCGGCCTCGGCCCGCGAGCCGTAGCCGAGCATGTAGACGAGGCGCTTGGTCTCACCCGGCTGCAGCGTGATCTTGTGCTGGAGCGAGCCGCAGTGGTTCTGCGTCGTCGCGCTCTCGTTCGAGCCGTGCCCGCGCTCGATCGCGATCGGGTTGGCCTCCGAGCGGTACGCACCGATGAAGTTGTCGCGCAGCGAGTCGTACGACGACGGCGTCTCGCTCGACGCGAAGTAGTGGAACGTCCACGGCTCGTAGTAGGCGTCGTACTCGATGATGCCGTCCTCGTAGGACGACCCCGTCGAGTAGAGCGACATCTGCAGGTTCTGGTTGTCGATCGTGATCGTGTGGAAGGAGAACTCCACGTACGACCCGGCGGTCAGCTCACGGACCTCGTCGGTCGTGTTCGTCAGGCGCACGTCCCAGATCTCGACGTCGTCGTCCAGCGGGATGAAGATCGTCTGCTGGGCGTCGATGCCCTTGTACCGGGCCTCGAACGTCGAGTAGCTCAGGCCGTGGCGCGTCGTCCAGCGACCGGCACCGCCCGCAGGGTCGATCGGGTCACCGTCAGCCGCGAGCGGCTTGCCCACAGGCTGCCACGACACCGACCAGAAGTCGCCGTCGGCCTCGTCGCGCAGGTAGACGTAGTGCCCCGGGCGGTCGAGGGGGACGCCGTTCTGGCGGAACCGCGAGATGCGGCCGGTCTGCGCCGACTTGTAGTACGAGTAGCCGCCGCCGTTGTGCGAGAGCACGGTGCAGAAGTCCTTGGTGCCCAGGTAGTTCGTCCACGAGACGGGGACGTCTGGGCGCTCGATGACGTACTCGTCACGAGCGGTGTCGAAGTGGCCGTAGCGCATCGTCGGGTCGGTTCCTGTCGGTGAGAGGTGCGGGTGGGTGGGGGTGCGGGGGCTCGGGCTCAGACGCCCGCGGTGACGAAGCCCTTGAGCCAGTCGAGCAGCTCGGCGGCCTTCTCGGGCGAGTCCGCCTCGACGAACATGCGCAGGACGGGCTCGGTCCCGGAGAACCGCAGGAGCGCCCAGTTGTCGTTCTCGAGGACGATCTTGGTGCCGTCGAGGTGGGAGATGCTCACGACCGGGTAAGGGCCGATGTGCGTGAGCGGGTCCGCCTCGAGGCGGCGCGGCACGGCGACCCGCATCTCCGGCGTGGAGTCCACGCCGGCCTCGAGCGTGTAGAGGCGCCCCGTGATCTCGTAGATCATCTCGCGCAGCTCGGAGATCTTCTTGCCCGTGCGGGCCAGCATCTCGACGACCAGGGCGCACGCGAAGATGCCGTCCTTGCCGAGGATCCAGCCGCGGACCGTGAGGCCGCCCGACGACTCGCCGCCGAGGACGGCGCCGATCTCCTCCATGCCGGCCGTGACGTGCTTGAACCCGACCTTGACCTCGCGCGACTCCTCGCCGAAGTGCGCGGCGAGCCGGTCCAGCAGGTGCGTCGTGGCCAGGTTGCGCACGACGCCGCCCTTCTCGCCGCGGAACTCGTGCAGGTACCAGTACAGGAGGAGCAGGAGGTCGTTGGTCGAGATGTACTCGCCCGTCTCGTCGACGATCCCGATGCGGTCCGAGTCGCCGTCGGTCGCCATGCCCAGGTCGTAGCGACCACCGCCCTGCTGGATCATCGAGATCAGCGTGGACAGGCGCTGGAGGTCCGGCGCGGGGGCGATGCCACCGAACAGCGGGTTGTGCGACGCGTGGATGAACTCGGAGCGCACGCGCATGTCGTTGAGGATCGTGCCGAGCGTGAGCTGGCTCGTGCCGTACATGGGGTCGACGATCACGCGCAGATCCGAGCCGCGGACGGCGTCGACGTCGACGATCTTCTCGATCGCGTCGACGTAGGGCTCGGTGAGGACCCTGTCCACGACGAGACCGGCCTTGCGGGCCACCGCGAGGTCGAGCGTGATGACGTCGTCGACGCTGAGCGCGTTGGCCTCGTCCTGGTAGCGGTCGGTCTCGTCGTCGAGGGGCAGCGATCCGTCCTGGCGGAACACCTTCATGCCGTTCCACTCGGGCGGGTTGTGGCTCGAGGTGACGATGATGCCGTACGCGGCGCCGAGGTACGGGGCGGCGAACGTCACGAGCGGCGTGGGGACGTCGTCGGGCAGGAGGGTGACCGGGATGTTGTTGCCCGCGAAGACCTCGGCGGCCGCGATCGCGGACTCGCGGGACAGGAACCGGCGGTCGCCGCCGATGACGACGCCCAGGCCGTCGATGCCCTTGCGGACCGTCTCGTTCGCGATCGCCTGGCACAGACGACGCACGTTGGCGAGCGTGTAGCCCTCGCCGATGATGGCGCGCCAGCCGCCCGTGCCGAACACGATCTTCGTGTCGGTGTTCTTCTTGGGCATGAAGAGGCGCTTGAGGAGGATGTCCGCGGCCTCCTGCAGCTCCTCGGCGGTGTTGATGCCCCGGACCTCGTCGGTGTCGTAGATGCGGTACGACGAGATGCTCTTGTGCTTGCCGATGACGCGGCGCGCGAGCTCGGTGAGCCGGTGCTCACCCTCGGCGAGCATGACCTCGAGCTCGGTGAACAGCAGGCTCGGGGCCGCGACGTAGGCACCCACGTTGACCTCGATGGGCTCCCCGTCGGCGTGCGCGTCGGCAGGCCGGTCCTCCTCCTCGAGGATCGCGGTGATCTCGCCGTCGTGACGGACGATGCGCCCGTAGGTGGGCAGGTCCTCGGTCACCACGGCCGCGAGCAGCGACAGGTCCGCGCCCTTGAGCGTGTGCCGCGTCAGGAGCCCCAGCAGGGACTCGGAGCGCAGGAGCGGGGTGTCGGCGTAGGCCACGAGGACCTCGTTGGGGGTCGTCCCGAGCTCCTCGACCGCGGAACGGGCCGCGAGCACGGCGCCGCCCGTCCCCGGCAGGTCCCGCTGCTCGACGTACCGGAGCCCTTCGCCCAGCAGGCCTCGCACGGTCGTGTCGCCGGGGGCCACGACGACCACGATGTGGTCGTCCGCGATGATCTTGCGGACGTTCGCGACCGCGAGCTGGACGACCGTCGCGTCGCCGAGCGGGCGCGTGATGAGCTCGCGCGAGGCGTCGTCGTGACCTGCGGCGAGGACCACCGCCGCTCGATCGTTCGTGGTGGCGGAAACCTGTGCGGCCTGTGGCAGGGTCATGACGTCCTCACTGCTCGGTGATGCGTCGTGCGCGGCCCGTGCAGACCGCGCTCGGTAGGGCACCGGAGAGCCGAGCGAAAAAAGCACGACTCCTTCCAAATCCCTCGCGCGAGGGACCGCGGATGCCCGGTACCACCACCGATCATAGACGCGACGACGGGCGTCACGAAGGCCCTCGGGGGCTTTGGGGTGGAATCCTCACAAAACATTCGTCCGCAGCCATGATGCGACCCGGACGCCACATCCCGTGGGGACTCTCGGCGCCGGGTCGCACGGCATGGCTACGGTTCTCCCATGACGTCACCTCCGCCGCAGGGCTCGGGCACCCCGGACCAGGATCCGTTCTCTCCACCGGCCCCTCCGTACTCGCCCGGTGGAGCGCCGCGCCAGCCCCCGCTCGTGCCCTACCACCCTCCGGCCGGGGCGGACGACGCCCCCGCCCCGGCGGACCCGTACGCGCCCCCCGCCCCGGGGTCCGCGGCGGCGCCCTCGTCGCCCGGCCACCCGGCCCCCGGCCCGTACGGCGCGCCCGGAACCCCTGTCTACGGGACCGCTCCGGGGGCGTACGGGCCCGGCCGGACGGCCGGCTACGGCCCCGGCCACCCGCCCGGGTACGGCCCTCAGCCGGGCTGGCCGCCCACGCCCTCGTGGGACGCCTCGTTCGCTCCTCCGCCCCGGCAGAACGGCCTGGCGCTCGCGTCGATGATCACCTCGCTCGCGGGCCTGCTCCTGTGCATGGTGCCCGGGATCATCGGTCTGGTCCTCGGCATCGTGGCGCTGCAGCAGATCGGGCGCGACGGGACGACCGGGCGGGGGTTCGCGATCACGGGCATAGCGGTGGGCGCGGTCGGCACGGCCTTCGTGGTGCTCTGGATCTTCGCGATGGTGGGGACCTGGTGAGCACCCCGCCCTCCCCTCACGGGTACGACCAGGACGTCTACTACGCGCCCGGCTGGCAGCCCGCTCGGCCGCGGACCGAGCCGCTGGCCGTCGCGGCCCTCCCGACGGGGCTGCTGCTCGGCCCCGTCGGCGTGGGGGTCGGGGCGGCGGCGCTCGCACGCATCCGGCGGGACGGCACGAGGGGCACGGGCCTCGCCTGGGCGGGCATCGCCCTGGGGGTCGCGGTGACGTTGACGGCGATCGCCGTCGTGGTCGCCCTGCTCGTCGGGGACGCCGCGACGCGGCCGCTGCCTGCCGACGTGAGCGAGCCACGGTCCGCGCACGCTCGTCAGCTCGTCCTGGGGAGCTGCCTGGCCGAGCTGCCCGACGACGGCGAGGTCTCCACGGTCCGGGTCGTCCCGTGCGCGGAACCGCACGAGGCCCAGGTCGTCGCGAGGACCGACTTCTCCGCGGACGCGGCATGGCCGGGGCAGGACGTGGTGGACGCCCGGGTGTCCCGGGTGTGCACGCCCGCGGTGCTGTCGGGGGACGCTCCTGCGGACGGCGTCGAGCTGGTCGTGTGGTCGCCGTCGGAGGCGTCCTGGGCGCAGGGTGACCGGACCGGGTTGTGCGTGGCGAGCACCGCGGCGCTCACGGAGGGTTCCCTGATCGACTGATCGCATCCCGTACGGAGGGCGGGCTCCCCACGACCACCGACACCTACCGATTGGTAGGTTTCTGCGCTAGCCTCGACGGACAAGCAGAGCGGCTTGTCCGCCGAACCCGTGAGGAAGTGCATCCGTGACCGTCGAGACCTCCGCCCCCCAGACCTCTGCGCGCACCGCCGGCCCGCTCGACGTCGAGCGCCTCGTCCAGGAGCTCACGCTCGAGGAGAAGGCGTCGCTGACGTCCGGGCTGGACTTCTGGAACACCCAGTCGATCGCCCGCCCGGGTGCCGAGGTCCCGGCGGTCATGGTCACCGACGGTCCGCACGGCCTGCGCAAGCAGGACGGGTCCGCGGACCACCTCGGCCTCTCGGACTCCGTCCCCGCGACCTGCTTCCCCACGGCGGCCGCGCTCGGTTCCACGTGGAACGTCGACCTGCTCCACCGGGTCGGGCAGGCTCTCGGCCGCGAGACCCGCGCGAACGACGTCGCCGTGCTGCTCGGCCCCGGCGTCAACATCAAGCGCTCACCCCTGTGCGGCCGCAACTTCGAGTACTTCTCCGAGGACCCCGTGATCTCGGGCGACCTGGGTGCGGCGCTCATCCAGGGCGTCCAGAGCCAGGGCGTGGGCACGTCCCTCAAGCACTTCGCGGCCAACAACCAGGAGACCGACCGCATGCGCGTGTCGGCCGACGTCGACGAGCGCACGCTGCGCGAGATCTACCTGACCGCCTTCGAACGAGCCGTGAAGAAGGCCTCGCCGTGGACCGTCATGTGCTCGTACAACAAGATCAACGGCACGTACGCGTCGCAGGACCACTGGCTGCTCACCGAGGTCCTGCGAGACGAATGGGGCTACGACGGCGTCGTCGTCTCCGACTGGGGCGCGGTCTCGGACCGCGTGCCCGCGCTCGCCGCGGGCCTCGACCTCGAGATGCCCTCGACCGGCGGCCGCACCGACGCCGAGGTCGTGGCGGCGGTCCGGGCCGGGAAGCTCGACGAGGCCGTCCTCGACCAGGCCGTGCGCCGCCACCTCTCCCTCCTGAACCGTGCCCTGCCCGCGCTCGCAGAGCCCGCCTCGTTCGACGCGGCGGAGCACCATGCCCTCGCCCGCGAGGCAGCGGCCGAGGGTGCCGTCCTGCTCCGCAACGGGCCCGTCGACGGTCGGCCCGTGCTCCCCCTCGACCGCACGGCGCCGCTCGCGGTGATCGGCGAGTTCGCCCGCGCTCCCCGCTACCAGGGCGCCGGGTCGAGCCAGGTCAACCCGACCCGTCTCGACGACGCCCTGACGGAGATCCGTGCGATCACCGGCACCGATATCCCGTTCGCGGCGGGCTTCGGCACGGACGAGACGTCGGCGACCGACGTCGCCGCCCTGCGTGCCGAGGCCGTCGACCTGGCTCGCAGCGCCGGGACCGTCGTCCTCTTCCTCGGCCTGCCCGCGAGCCACGAGTCCGAGGGCTTCGACCGCGACCACATGGACCTTCCCGCCGCCCAGGTCGAGCTCCTGGAGGCCGTCGCCGAGGTCTGCGACCGGGTCGTCGTGGTGCTCGCGAACGGCTCGGCCGTCACGGTCGCAGCCTGGCAGGACCGTGCTGCGGCGATCCTCGAGGGTTGGCTGGGCGGACAGGCGGGCGGGGGCGCGATCGCGGACCTGCTGTTCGGCGTGCGCAACCCGTCGGGCAGGCTCGCCGAGACCGTCCCGGTCCGGCTCGAGGACAACGCGTCCTACGGGAACTTCCCGGGCGAGCTCGGCCACGTCCGGTACGGAGAGGGCGTCCTGGTCGGATACCGCTACTACGACGCCAAGCGCATGGACGTCGCCTTCCCGTTCGGGCACGGCCTGTCGTACACGACCTTCGGCTACGAGGACCTGACGGTCACGGTCTCGGGCGAAGGCCCGACGGCGTCGCTCACCGTGGACGTGACCGTCACCAACACGGGGGCCGTCGCAGGGGCCGAGGTCGTCCAGGTGTACGTGGGCGACCCGCAGGCCGCGGTCGAGCGCCCCGAGCGTGAGCTCAAGGCGTTCGGGAAGGTCTCGCTCGCGCCGGGCGGGACGCGCACGCTCACGTTCGAGCTCGACGCGCGCGACCTGTCGTACTGGCACCCCGTGCTGCGACGCTGGGTCGTCGAGGGCGGCGAGTTCGTGGTGTCGGTGGGCGCCTCGTCCCGCGACCTGCGCGGCTCGGTCTCGGTCGACGTGGTCGGCGAGGACGTCACCCCGCCCCTGACCCCGTGGTCGACGCTGGGCGAGGCCCTGGCGCACCCCGTCGCCGGCGAGATCATCCGAGCCTCGATGGCCCAGGTCGGCGGCTCGGGGGCGATGCCCCTCGACGACGGCATGATGGCCATGGCGGCCGGGATGCCGCTGCGCGTCATCGCGAGCTTCGACGGCATGCTGTTCGACGAGGCGCAGCTCGACCAGCTCGTCGCGGCGGCGAACGTCCGCTGACACGGCCGCCACGACGGGGCGCCCCAGGGTCGGTGGACCCGGGGG
>NZ_JBHUAD010000167.1:0-8851 GCF_042789955.1 Oerskovia sp. NPDC056781 | reverse complement strand
CTCCTCGCCCGCCGCGCAGATCCTCGGTGACGCCGGGGCGAGCGCCGACGCGCTGCGCTCGGCGCTGCCCGCGGTCCGTGGCTCGGGCCGCGTGACGAGCCCCAACCCCGAGGGCACCTACAAGGCGCTCGAGCAGTACGGCCAGGACCTCACGGCGGCCGCCGCCGAGGGCAAGCTCGACCCCGTGATCGGGCGCGACTCGGAGATCCGCCGCGTCGTGCAGGTCCTCTCGCGCCGCACCAAGAACAACCCGGTCCTGATCGGTGAGCCCGGCGTCGGCAAGACGGCCGTCGTCGAGGGGCTGGCCCAGCGCATCGTCGCGGGCGACGTCCCCGACTCGCTCAAGGGCAAGAAGCTCATCTCGCTCGACCTCGCGGCCATGGTCGCGGGCGCCAAGTACCGCGGCGAGTTCGAGGAGCGCCTCAAGGCCGTCCTGGAGGAGATCAAGTCCTCCGACGGCGAGGTCGTGACCTTCATCGACGAGCTCCACACGGTCGTCGGTGCCGGTGCGGGCGGCGAGGGGGCCATGGACGCGGGCAACATGCTCAAGCCCATGCTCGCCCGCGGCGAGCTGCGCCTGGTCGGTGCGACGACCCTCGACGAGTACCGCGAGCACATCGAGAAGGACCCGGCCCTGGAGCGTCGCTTCCAGCAGGTCTTCGTGGGCGAGCCCTCGGTCGAGGACACCGTCGCGATCCTGCGTGGGCTCAAGGAGCGCTACGAGGCGCACCACAAGGTGACCATCGCCGACTCGGCGCTCGTGGCTGCCGCCGCGCTGTCCGACCGCTACATCACGGGCCGCCAGCTCCCCGACAAGGCGATCGACCTGGTCGACGAGGCCGCGTCGCGCCTGCGCATGGAGCTCGACTCCTCGCCCATCGAGATCGACGAGCTCCAGCGCGCCGTCACGCGCCTGGAGATGGAGGAGGTCGTGCTCTCGGAGTCCGACGACCCCGCCTCGCGCGAGCGCCTCGAGAAGCTGCGCGCCGACCTCGCGGACCGTCGCGAGGAGCTGTCCGCGCTGACCGCGCGCTGGGACGCCGAGAAGGCGGGCCACAACCGCGTCGGTGACCTGCGTGCCAAGCTCGACGAGCTGCGCGTGCAGGTCGAGCGGGCCATCCGCGAGGGCGACCTCGAGACCGCGGGCCGCATCCAGTACGGCGAGATCCCGCAGGTCCAGGAGCAGCTCCAGGCCGCCGAGCAGGAGGAGGCGTCGATCGACAGCGACGAGTCCGCCACGGCCCAGCAGGCACCCATGATCGCCGACAAGGTCGGCGCGGACGAGATCGCCGAGGTCGTGTCCGCGTGGACCGGCATCCCCGCGGGCCGCATGCTCCAGGGCGAGTCGGAGAAGCTCCTGCACATGGAGGACGTGATCGGCAGGCGCCTGATCGGGCAGAAGGCCGCCGTCGCGGCCGTCTCGGACGCCGTTCGACGTTCTCGTGCGGGCGTCGCCGACCCCGACCGCCCCACGGGCTCGTTCCTGTTCCTCGGACCCACCGGCGTGGGCAAGACCGAGCTCGCGAAGGCGCTCGCGGACTTCCTGTTCGACGACGAGCGCGCCATGGTGCGCATCGACATGTCGGAGTACGGCGAGAAGCACAGCGTCGCGCGACTGGTCGGTGCCCCTCCGGGGTACGTCGGCTACGAGGAGGGTGGCCAGCTCACCGAGGCCGTGCGGCGCAGGCCGTACTCGGTCGTGCTGCTCGACGAGGTCGAGAAGGCGCACCCCGAGGTCTTCGACATCCTGCTGCAGGTGCTCGACGACGGGCGGCTGACCGACGGCCAGGGCCGCACGGTCGACTTCCGCAACGTCATCCTGGTGCTGACGTCGAACCTGGGTTCGCAGTTCCTCGTGGACCCCATGCTCGACGACGCGGCCAAGCGCGAGGCCGTCATGTCGGCGGTCCGGTCGAACTTCAAGCCCGAGTTCATCAACCGGCTCGACGACGTCGTGATCTTCGACCCGCTGAACCTCGACGAGCTGGGGCGGATCGTGGACATCGCGGTCGACCGGCTCGGAGAGCGCCTCGCGGACCGTCGCCTCACGCTCGAGGTCACCCCGGCTGCGCGCGAGTGGCTCGCGCTCGAAGGCTTCGACCCGGCGTACGGGGCGCGCCCGCTGCGCCGCCTGGTGCAGCGCGAGATCGGCGACCGCCTGGCGCGCAAGCTCCTGGCGGGCGAGGTCGCGGACGGCGACACGATCGTCGTCGACCGGTCGCTCACCGAGGGAGAGGGCCTGGAGCTGACCGTCCAGCGGTGACGCTCGGAGGGCCCCCGGCGAGCGGGGGCTCCTCCCGCCCGACGGCGCCGCTCACCGTCGCGGTCGGGTCGCCCTGCGCGGGTGGTCGCCGCGGGGACGCGGGCGGGGCTCGGAGGCAGGATCCGCCGTGGCGACGGTCCAGTGCCCCGGGTGCTCGAGCCCGTCGGGCAGACGCGTGGTCGTGTCGCCGCGGGCCGCGTCGACCTGGGCCTGGGTGAGGAACAGCGCGTCGGTGAGGTCCGCGCCGCGCAGGTCGGTCCCCCGCAGGTCGGCCCCGACGAGGTCGGCGCTGCGCAGGTCCGCGCCGCGCAGGTCCGCCCCGACGAGCAGGGCGCCGCGCAGGCTCGCCCCCCGCAGGTCGGCGCGGGCCAGCCGCTTCCCGACCAGGTCGGCGCCGCGGTGGTCCGCACGCCGTCCCCGGGGCTGGTGGCGCGAGCGCGCGCGAGCCCCCTCGCTCGCCCGGAGCAGGAGCGGGTTGACGCCGCTGCGCAGGGCGTCGAGATCCTGTGCGAGCAGGTCCCGCGGGGTGCCGAGCGAGAGGCGCTCGACCCGGTCCACGGCGGCGCGCAGGTCGGCGGTCAGCGCCGGGTCCGGGCTGCTCTCTCCGGCGTCGGCGCCGTCCCGGCCCGCGACCAGCGCCACGGCCTCGGTGAGGTACCAGAGCAGCTCGTGGACGTGTCGCAGCACGGGCAGCAGCGCGAACATCGACGACCGCACCTCGGGGTGCTCGCGCCAGTCCTGCCCGGCGAACGCGACCCGGGAGATCTTCTGCCCCGCGCCGAAGCAGTCGTAGACCGTGCAGCCCACGAACCCGCGCTCGCGGAGCTCCGGGTGGACGCCACACCGGTGGTCGGGCCGCAGGTTGCGGCACGGTTCGCCCGCGTCCTTGTCGATCGGGAAGTCCGACGAGCGCGTGAACGCGAGCGCCACGCAGCACAGGCCGAAGCAGCTCGCGCAGTCGGCGTGCAGGCCGAGGCGTTCACGTTCGGTGTCGAGACTCGGGGACGACGACATGGGACTCCTGGCGGGGTGGGGGCGGCTCGCCCCCAGTACACCGCGCGCGCCGCCCGCGAGTCGAGCGAGTTCCCGGTGTCCGGTTGTCCCCCCGCGGGGACGCCGGTACGCCGCAGTGCCGACGCGCCTGCACGGAACCTCGTCCGCACCTCGCCCGCAGGGTCGATGCGCCCCCTGGTCCGCACGCCTAGCGTGGGAGCAGCGCACCCGACGCCCCGCCCCATGGGCCGGAGGCATCGCGGTGCGCCCGACGGCGCCGCACCCGGCGTCCGTCCCCGTCGGCCCCGCGCACCCCGCCTCGGCCGCAGATCATCCGGAGTGTGCTGTGCAGAGCAAGGTCGGTCCTGTCCTCGTCGTCGTCGGTTCGATCCTGGGCATCGCCCTGCTCGTGGTGGGGTTCCTGGCGCTGCGCACGGCGATCATCGACCGGCCGATCGACTCGTACTTCCTCACCTACGAGGTCATGTCGGACACGGGGGTCGAGTCGGTCGTCTGGACTCAGGCCCCTGCGGGCGACCGGACGGGCGCATCGGTCGAGCAGAGCGCGACCGGTCCAGTCGAGTCGCCGTTCATGACCGAGGCGGTCGTGGCCGCCGGGCAGCCGGCCCGGGTCGAGGCGACCCCCACCGGTGAGGGCACCGCGTCGTGCCGGGTCCTCAAGGACGTCGGGCGCACCAACGAGGCCGTGCTCGTCGAGGCCACCTCGGCCGCTCCGGGCGCTCCCGTGACGTGCGACGTGACGTTGCCGACCGATCAGACGTTCGACAGGTAGTCCGCGGACCGGCGGCGGCAGCCCGCGAGCGGGTCGTGGGCGCCCTACCGACGGTTGTCCGAGATGTGAAAGAGTTGCCGCGCGCACGTCGACCGGTGTGCGCATCGTTCGCCGAGAGGTCGTCATGGGTTTGCTGAGCTGGTTCAAGGGTCGTCGGAAGAAGGCGGAGGCCGCACCGGTGGTGAGCGTCGCGTCCCTGTTCGACGTCACCCAGAAGACCGCTGCCGACACCACTCCTGCGCAGGCACCGGCCCGCACGACGGCGCCGGTCGCCCCCGCCGCAGCGGCCGAGCCTGCGACGACGCCCGTCGCGATCGCCGTCCTGGAGCCGGAGACCGCGCCGAAGGTCGAGGCGCCGGTTGCCGTCGAGCAGGAGCCCGCCACCGCGGTCGAGACGGTCGAGGTCGTCGAGGTCGTCGAGACGGTCGAGGTCGCCGTGACCGAGACCGAGACCGAGACCGAGATCGAGATCGAGACCGAGGCGGTGGCAGCGGTCGAGGTCGTGGAGACCGAGTCCGTCGTCGAAGCCACCGAGCCGGAGCCGGCGGCCGAGCCCGTCGCAGCCGTCGAGGCACCCGAGGTCGTCGAGACGGTCGAGGCAGTGGCAGAGGCCCCCGAGGTCGTCGAGACCGGAGCCGTCACGGTCGAGGTCGTCGAGTCGGTCGTCGTCGAGGTGGCCCCCGAGGCCGCTGCCCAGCCCGATCCCGTCGCCGACGCCGCAGCCCCCGCCGCGACGAAGGCGGCCGCAGCCCCCGCCGCGACCCCGAAGAGCACCGGCTACCTCCTGCCGGGCGAGACGACCGCCGAGATCCGCACCTGGGCGCTCGCGAACGGCCACACCGTGAGCCCCAAGGGCCGCCTGCCCAAGGCCGTCCTCACCGCGTACCGCGCGGCGAAGGGTGAGGCCCCGGCAGCGGACTGACCCCCAGCACCCCCGCCGGTCCACGGACCGGTGCGCGACGGCGGCGCTCCCGGACCAGGCTCCGGGGGCGTCGCCGTCGTCGTCCGGCAGGAGCCCTCGGGCGCGGCGGGAGCCTGATCCTTTCGGGTGACCCCGGGTCGTCCCGACTGGCGATGTGCACCCCCTGTCCACGCGCATAGTCTCGCCGCATGCCTCCTGCTCCGCCGATCCGCTACGTGCCCTACTCGGCCTTCGACCTGTCCTGGCGGCTGGGGGCAGCGTTCGGGTTCGGGGCCCTGCTGTACCTCGCCAACGCGCTCCTGACGGCGGAGGACCCTCAGGGGGCGACCTTCGAGCAATGGGCCGCGATCTTCCTGCTCGACCTCCTTCTCGGCGTCGTCGCGCTGGTCCTCCTCCCGGCGGTCCGTGCGGCACCGCTCACCGTGGCTCTCCTCATGGCGGTGGTCGGCGGCTTCACGACCTTCGGTGCGGGGGCCGTCGTGATCGCTCTGATCTCGCTCGCGACCCGTCGGCGGTGGCGGGAGATCGCGGGCGTCGGGGTCGTCTACATGGCGTCCGGTCTGGCGAACGAGGCCTTCTTCCGCTCGATGATCCCCGAGTGGGCGGCGACGCCCTGGTGGGTGTGGGTCGTCGTCGGGGCGCTCATGTACGGCCTGGTGGTCGCGATCGGCGTCTCGATCGGGAACCGGCGCGACCTCGCGGAGTCCTGGCGCGTGCGGGCGGTGACGGCCGAGCGTGAACAGGCTGCGCGCGTCGACCAGGCACGCTCGACCGAGCGCACCCGGATCGCGCGCGAGATGCACGACGTCCTGGCGCACCGCATCTCGCTCGTCGCGATGCACTCGGGGGCGCTCGCGTACCGCACGGACCTCACGCCCGAGGAGACGGCGGCGGCCGCGGGCGTGATCCGCGACAACGCGCACCTCGCGATGACCGAGCTGCGCGAGGTCCTCGGCGTCCTGCGCGAGACCGACGTCCCGGGCGCGGCCCCCGAGCGACCGCAGCCGACGCTCGCCGCCCTGCCCGACCTGCTGGCCGAGGTGCAGGGCCCGGACGGCTCCGACCCGGTCACGTGCGAGGTCGCTCCTGGCACGGCCGAGCACCTCGCCGGGCTGGGCGACCAGGTGAGCCGCAGCGCGTACCGCATCCTGCAGGAGTCGCTCACGAACGCCCGCAAGCACGCGCCGGGCGGGCCGGTCAGCGTCGAGATCGACGGCGCCCCGGGGGAGGGGCTCACGGTGCGGGTCACCAACCCGCTCGTCGCGGTCCGCGTGCCCGACGACGGCGACGGGCCGTGCCCGTCCGGCGCGCCGCCGTCGGGCCTGGGGCTGACGGGGCTCGCGGAGCGTGCACGCCTCACGGGCGGCGAGCTGACCGCGGGGCCCGACGGGTCAGGCTGCTTCGTCGTGAGAGCGTGGCTCCCGTGGACCTGACCCCTCTGACTCCCGCCGCCCCCGAGATCGTGCCGACGGACGCACCCCTGCGTGTCGTCCTGGTCGACGACGACACGCTCGTCCGGGCGGGACTGCGCCTCATCCTGGGTGGTGACCGGGCGATCGAGATCGTGGGCGAGGCCTCCGACGGTATCGCCGCGGTCCCGGAGATCGCGCGGACCCGGCCCGACGTCGTCCTCATGGACATCCGCATGCCCCGCCGCGACGGGCTGGCGGCCCTGGAGATCGCGCGCGCGGCCGACCCGACGCTCAAGGTCATCGTCCTGACGACGTTCGACGCCGACGACATGGTGCTGACCGCGCTGCGGCTGGGCGCGGCGGGCTTCCTGCTCAAGGACACGCCGCCCGCAGAGCTCGTCGCGGCGGTCCGGCTCGTCGCGCAGGGGCGGTCCATGCTGTCGCCGTCCGTCACCCAGCAGCTCATCACGGCGGTCGCACGTCAGCCCGTCGACGACCGGGAGGCCGCCGCGAAGGTGCGCCTCGCGCGGCTGACCGAGCGCGAGCTCGAGGTCGCGGTCGCGATCGGGACGGGGCTGTCCAACGCGGACATCGCGGCGAGCCTGCTCCTGAGCATCGCGACGGTCAAGACCCACGTGGGGCGCGTGCTCGACAAGCTCGGGGCCGACAACCGCGTGCAGGTCGCGATCTGCGTGCACGACGCGGGGCTCGCCTAGCGGGTCAGGGCACCTCGTAGAGCAGCAGGGCGACGTCGTCCCGCGCGCCGTCGGCGAGGAGCTCGGCGAGGAGCGCGTCCGGCAGGTCGGACGCCGGGCGCTCCTCGCGGATCGCGAGGGCGGCGTCGGCGAGGCGGCGCAGGCCCTCCGAGAGGTGCTCGCCGCGGCGCTCGACGAGCCCGTCGGTGTACAGCACGACGGCGTCACCGCTGTCGAGCGCGGCGGTCGCCTCGGGACGCGGTGCGGTGCTGAGGGCCAGGGGCGTGCCCCGACCCTCGTTGAGCCAGCACGTCTCGGCCTTGTTGACCACGAGCGGGGGCAGGTGGCCTGCGGCCGAGTACGTCAGGGTGCGGGCGTTCTCGTCGACGATCGCGCACAGGACCGTCGCGAGCTCGGCGCCGGGCAGCGTCCGCGCGAAACGGTCGAGGCCCTCGAGCGTGGCCGCGGGTCCGAGGTTCTCCAGGAGCAGGGCGCGGCTCGCGCTGCGGAGCTGTCCCATGACGGCCGCGGCGCGCAGGCCCTTGCCCACGCAGTCACCCACGACCAGGCCGAAGCGCCCACCGGACAGGTCGACGACGTCGTACCAGTCGCCGCCGATGAGGAGGCTGTCGTCGGCCGGCCGGTAGCGGGTGTGCCACCCCGGGGCCGTCGGGTCGTCGGGGAGCATCGCGTCCTGGAGGGCGTTCGCGACGTTGCGCAGCTCGTCGACCTGACGGATCTGGGCGAGCGTGCTGCTCAGTGCGGTGCCGACCGCGGAGGCGACGAGCTGGAGGAACGAGCGCTGGTCGTCGTCGTCCGGGCGGAGCGGGTTGCCCTCGAGGACGATCACGCCCGCCGCGGCCCGGTCGCGGGTGGCCGCGAGCGGTGCGACGAGCGCGCTGCCGACCTGGTCGAGGCGCCGCTCGTCAGCGACCTCGCGCAGGACCTGCGACGGGACCGACTCGTCGTGGCGCTCGTGGGTCGAGGCGAACGCCACGAGACCGGCAGAGGTGTCGAGGTAGAGGTCGGCGCGCGTGACGTCGACGCTGCGTCCGAGCACCCCGACGGTCGCGGCCGCGAGCTCGTCGACGTCGCCCTGGAGGCGCTGGAGGGTCGCGGAGAGGGTGCCGAGGGTCTGGAGACGTCTCGCGGCGACCACGTGGGCCGTGGTCTCGGTCGCGACGTCCATGACCCCGCAGATCGTCCCGTCCTCGTCCCGCAGGGGGCTGTAGGAGTACGTGAACGCCGTCTCCTCCTCGAAGCCCGACCTGTTGACGACCAGGCGGTAGTCCTCCTCCCAGGTCGCAACGCCTGTCGTGAGGACGGACTCGAAGAGGGGTTCGAGCTGCGGCCAGACCTCGCCCCAGACCACGCCGCACGGCGAACCCATGGCTGCGGGGTGCTTCTCCTCGCCGAGCAGGACCCGATACCCGTCGTTGTAGATCATGACGAGATCCGGACCCCACCCGATGAACATGGGGAAGCGGGTGCTGAAGCACAGGCGCACGGCGGCGCGCAGCGTCTTGGGCCAGGTGTCGGGGGAGCCGAGCGAGGTGGCGGACCAGTCGATCGACCGGGCCAGCTCACCGCTCTCGGTGCCCTGGGTGGCCAGGTCGAACCAGTCGGAACTCACGACTCATGATAGGAGGTTCCGGCGGTCGCGCCGCGCATCCTGTGCAGTGCACACCGGGCCTGTGGAGAGCACGCGCTGCCGCGCGCCCGCGTCGAGTGTGCAGTTCGGGTCGTCCGCCGGGCACGTCTGACGACCCGAAC
>NZ_JBHUAD010000166.1:0-8892 GCF_042789955.1 Oerskovia sp. NPDC056781 | reverse complement strand
GCCGCGGTGGTCGTCATCACCCTCGCCAGGTAGAAGGAGCAACCGTGAGCAGCGTCGACACGTTCGGGTCGAAGGGAACACTGGAGGTCGGTGAGAACTCGTACGAGATCTTCCGTCTCTCCGCGGTCGAGGGCGCGCAGCGCCTCCCGTACAGCTTGAAGATCCTCGCGGAGAACCTCCTGCGCACCGAGGACGGCGCCAACATCACGGCGGACCACGTGCGCGCCATCGCCGCCTGGGACCCCGACGCGCAGCCCGACACCGAGATCCAGTTCACGCCGGGTCGCGTCATCATGCAGGACTTCACGGGCGTTCCCTGCGTCGTGGACCTCGCGACCATGCGCGAGGCCGTCGCCGACCTCGGTGGCGACCCGTCGCGCATCAACCCGCTCGCGCCCGCCGAGATGGTCATCGACCACTCGGTGCAGATCGACGTCGCGGGTCGCCGCGACGCGTTCGAGCGCAACGTCGAGTTCGAGTACCAGCGCAACCACGAGCGCTACCAGTTCCTGCGCTGGGGCCAGACGGCGTTCGACGACTTCAAGGTCGTCCCCCCGGGCACCGGCATCGTCCACCAGGTCAACATCGAGTACCTGGCGCGCACCGTCATGACGCGCACCGTGAGCACCGCCGGCGGGGACGTCCTGAGGGCCTACCCCGACACCTGCGTCGGCACCGACTCGCACACGACCATGGTCAACGGCCTGGGCGTGCTCGGCTGGGGCGTGGGCGGCATCGAGGCCGAGGCAGCGATGCTCGGCCAGCCCGTCTCGATGCTCATCCCGCGCGTCGTCGGCTTCAAGCTCAGCGGACAGATCCCCTCGGGCGTGACCGCGACCGACGTCGTCCTCACGATCACGCAGATGCTGCGCCAGCACGGCGTCGTCGGCAAGTTCGTCGAGTTCTACGGTGCCGGCGTCGCGGCCGTGCCGCTGGCCAACCGCGCCACGATCGGCAACATGAGCCCCGAGTTCGGCTCGACCGCCGCGATCTTCCCGATCGACTCGGTCACGGTCGACTACCTGCGCCTGACCGGTCGCTCCGAGGAGCAGCTCGCGCTCGTCGAGGCCTACGCCAAGGAGCAGGGCCTCTGGCTCGACCCGACCGACCCGAGCTACGTCGAGCCGGTCTTCTCGGAGTACCTCGAGCTCGACCTCTCGACGGTCGTCCCCTCGATCGCCGGCCCCAAGCGTCCGCAGGACCGCATCGAGCTGTCGAACGCCAAGTCGGCGTTCGCCCGCGACCTGCCGACCTACGCCCCCGAGGTCGTCGACGTGGTCGACGAGGCCGAGAAGGAGTCCTTCCCGGCCTCCGACTCGCCCGCGATCCACGCCAACGGGCGCCGGACCGTGCCTGTCACGGACACCAACGGCAAGCAGTTCGACCTGTTCCACGGCGCGGTCGCGATCGCCTCGATCACGTCGTGCACCAACACGTCCAACCCGTCCGTGATGCTCGCGGCGGCGCTCCTCGCGAAGAAGGCCGTCGAGAAGGGCCTGGAGGCCAAGCCGTGGGTCAAGACCTCCATGGCACCGGGCTCGCAGGTCGTCACGAACTACTACGAGAAGGCGGGCCTGTGGCCCTACCTCGAGAAGCTCGGCTTCCACCTCGTGGGCTACGGCTGCGCGACGTGCATCGGCAACTCGGGCCCGCTCGACGAGAAGGTCTCCGAGGCCGTGAACGAGCACGACCTGTCGGTCGTCTCGGTGCTCTCGGGCAACCGCAACTTCGAGGGGCGCATCAACCCCGACGTCAAGATGAACTACCTGGCCTCCCCGCCGCTGGTCATCGCGTACGCCCTCGCGGGCACCATGGAGTTCGACTTCGAGCACGACCCGCTGGGTCGCAACGAGGACGGCTCGCCGATCTTCCTGCGTGACATCTGGCCCACGCCGGAAGAGGTCCAGGCGACGATCGACTCGTCGATCGACCGCGCGATGTTCACCAAGGACTACGCGGACGTCTTCACGGGCGACGAGCGCTGGCGCGCCCTGTCCACCCCCGAGGGCAACACGTTCGAGTGGGACCAGCAGTCCACCTACGTCCGCAAGCCCCCGTACTTCGAGGGCATGTCGGCACAGCCCTCCCCGGTCACCGACATCTCGGGTGCCCGCGTGCTGGCCAAGCTGGGCGACTCGGTCACGACCGACCACATCAGCCCTGCCGGGTCCATCAAGGCGGACTCCCCGGCTGGTGTGTACCTCGCCGAGCACGGCGTCGAGCGTCGCGACTTCAACTCCTACGGCTCGCGCCGCGGGAACCACGAGGTCATGATCCGCGGCACGTTCGCGAACATCCGTCTGCGCAACCAGCTCCTCGACAACGTCGAGGGCGGGTTCACGTTCAACTTCGTGAAGAACGCCCAGGACACGATCTACGACGCCGCGCAGGACTACGCCGCGGTCGGCACGCCGCTCGTCATCCTGGGTGGCAAGGAGTACGGTTCCGGCTCGTCGCGTGACTGGGCCGCCAAGGGCACGGCGCTCCTGGGCGTCAAGGCCGTCATCACCGAGAGCTTCGAGCGCATCCACCGCTCGAACCTGATCGGCATGGGCGTCCTGCCGCTGCAGTTCCCGGCCGGCGAGTCGGCAGGGTCGCTGGGCCTGGACGGCACCGAGACGTTCGACATCTCGGGCGTCACGGCGCTCAACGAGGGCACGACGCCCCGGGCGGTCAAGGTCACCGCGACCAAGGCCGACGGCACCTCGGTCGAGTTCGACGCCGTCGTGCGCATCGACACCCCCGGAGAGGCCGACTACTACCGCAACGGCGGCATCCTGCAGTACGTGCTGCGCTCGCTCGTCAACGACTGACGAGGGTCCGCCGCGGGGGCGGCGTCGTCGGGCTTGGGAGAGCTTCCCGGATGCCCGACGGCGCCGCGCACCCCGCCCGGAGCGCACGAGGACGGGGCGTCCCACCTTCGGGTGGGGCGCCCTGTCGTCGTTCTCCGGTCAGGACGAGGAGTCGCGCGCCCGCTGCGTGAAGGTGCCCGCCGTCACGGCGGCGTACGAGCGGCGCACGATCTCCTCCAGGACGTCGAGGTCGTTCGTCGACAGGTCCTTGAGGTATACGCACACGAGGCTCGCGGTGTGCGGGCCGAGGCGGTCCAGCAGATCCTGGTGCGCGGCCGTCCCGTCGGGCAGGTAGACCGTGGACGCGGCCTTGCGCGGCGAGAACCCGGCCGCCCCCGCGTCGCCCTGGCGGCCGCTCGCGTACTCGTAGTGGTACTGGCCGAACCCGATGATCGACGGCCCCCACATCACGGGCGGTTCGCCCGTGACCCGCTGCATGAGGGCGAGCAGAGTGTCCGCGTCGCGTCGGCGGACCGTGTGGGTGACGGTCGCGAGGAACGCGTCCACGTCGCCGTCGTGCGGGCGGGTCTTGTTGTCCGTGGCCATGTGCCAGTATCTCGCCGCTGGGCGCCGGTGGCACGCATGGCTCGTCGGCGAGATGCTGCTCGTTGTCGGGTCCCGTGTCCGATGACCGACAACGCGCAGCATCTCGCGAAGAGGGCTCGGGCTCGGCTCGGGTTCGGGTTCGGGCCCGAGTCGCGATCGCGGTCGTCCGTCGGCGGAGCGCCGTGCGCCCCGGGACGGGCGGCTCAGTCGTCCCCGAGCACCTGCGCGAGCGTCTGCGCGCCCAGCTCGGCGAACGACGGGTTGTCGTCGGAGTGGGCAGCGAACGCCGTGCCGAGGACCAGGGCCCAGGCGCGGGCTCGCTCCCACGTCGCGTCGTCCGTGCCGCACCGGGCCGTCACGGCCTCGCGGAAGGTCCGACGGCCCGCGGCGTCGAACGTGAGCCAGGCGGTCGCGAGATCGGTGGCCGGGTCGCCGCTCGTCATGTCCCCGAAGTCGACCACGGCCCCCAGCCGGTGGTCGCCGGGCGCGAGCACCAGGTTCGCCGGGTGCAGGTCGCCGTGCAGCCACAGCGCCGGCCCGTCCCAGGCGGGGAGCTCGACGAGGCGGGACCACAGTGCGAGGAGAGCGCCGTCGTCGGGCACGCGGCCCGACGCGAGGCGCTCCCGGACCGACGCGTCGCGCGCGGCCAGGGGGACGCCGCGGAACGGGTTCACGGGCGCCTGCTGCGGGGCGGGGACGTGCAGGGCTGCGAGGAAGGCGGCGAGGTCGGGCGCGAACGTGCGGCGCAGGGCTCGGCCCACGGCGAGGGCGCTCAGCCCGTCGAACCACGGGACGACGCTCCAGGCCCAGGGGAACGCGGGACCCGTGGAGCCGTCGGAGGGGAGCCCGACCCGCACCGGGGCCGGCACAGGGACGGGGAGGCGGGGCGCGAGCGTCGGCAGCCACGCCTGCTCGTGGCGCACGAGCGCGGCCGCGAGGTCGCGTCGCGGGACCCGCACGGCCAGGTCGTCGCCCAGGCGCAGCACCACGTTGTCCCAGCCGTTCGCGACGACCTCCAGGGGCAGGCCGGCCAGGTCGGGGTGCTGGGCCGCGAGCAGGGAACGCACGAGCTCGACGGTCACGTCGACGTCGGCGGAGGGCATGTCGGGCACGGAGGAACCCTAGCGGTGCGACGGCTTGGCACGCACCCAGGTCGTCGCATGCACCCGGGTCCGGGACGCGCGCCACGCGGCGAAGCGGCGGGGGCCCGCGACACCCACGATCAGACCGGCACCTCGACCGTGCGCGCCGCGTCCCACGGCTCGGCCCATCCGAGCCGGTCCAGGAGCGCGTCGAGGATCGCGCCCGTGAACCCCCACACGAGGTGCTCGCGCCCGTCCGCGGACACCAGGAATGCCGGGCTCTTGTGCGTGCTGCGTCCCCGGCGCACGACGGCGGTGCGGCGGTTCTCGGGGTCCGTCAGGTCCGCGACCGGCACCCGGAAGACGTGCGCCGACTCGGCCGAGTCGACGACCGCGACCGGTGTGGGCCGCGCCCACCACGCGACCACCGGTGTCACGAGATGGTTGCTCACGGGCAGGGGGAGCGGGGACAGGGCGCCCAGGACCTCGACCCCGTCGCGGTCCAGCCCCGTCTCCTCCACGGCCTCGCGCAGGGCCGCGTCGACCAGGTCCGCGTCCGTGTCCTCGAGCCGTCCCCCGGGGAACGAGACCTGGCCCGGGTGGTGGCTGAGCGTCGAGGCGCGGGCGAGCAGGAGCACGTCGAGGTCGGCAGGCACGGGGGAGTCCGGCGCGTCGTCCGTCGCGTCCCGCCCGGACGTGTCACGGACGGCCAGGACGTCGTCGAGCACGCCGAACAGGACGAGGACCGCGGCCTGGCGCACGCGCGACTCGTCGAGCGTGCCGATCGCGTACCGCCACGGGCGCGGCCACGGCGAGGCGTCCCGGGCAAGGGCCGCGAGCTCGGCGCGGGCCGACCTCGCGGACGGGTCGGCCGTCACCAGCCCGCGGGCAGCGGGCGCCCCTCCTCGTACCCAGCGGCCGACTGGATGCCGACCACGGCGCGCTCGGCGAACGCGGCGAGAGAGTCCGCCCCCGCGTACGTGCACGAGCTGCGCAGTCCCGCGGTGATCTCGTCGATCAGGTCCTCGACGCCCGGACGGGCCGGGTCGAGGTACATGCGCGACGACGAGATGCCCTCCTCGTACAGTCCCTTGCGGGCCTGGTCGAACGGCGAGCCGCCCGCGGTGCGCGCCGCGACCGCACGGGCCGAGGCCATGCCGAACGACTCCTTGTAGAGGCGGCCCGTGCCGTCGTCGTGGAGGTCACCCGGGGACTCGTGCGTCCCGGCGAACCAGGACCCGATCATGACCTGGGACGCCCCCGCCGCGAGGGCCAGGGCGACGTCGCGCGGGTGGCGCACACCGCCGTCGGCCCACACGTGCTTGCCCAGCTCGCGCGCCGCCTCGGCGCACTCGAGGACCGCGGAGAACTGCGGGCGACCCACGGCCGTCATCATGCGCGTGGTGCACATGGCTCCCGGTCCGACCCCGACCTTGACGATGTCCGCGCCCGCGGCGACGAGGTCGCGCACGCCGTCGGCCGTCACGACGTTGCCCGCGACGATCGGGACCTGCGGGTCGAGCGAGCGCACGGCCTCGAGGGCCTGGAGCATCTTGACCTGGTGGCCGTGGGCCGTGTCGACCACGAGCACGTCGGCGCTCGCGGCGAGGAGCTCGGCGGCCTTGGCCTTGACGTCGCCGTTGATGCCGACGGCCGCGGCGACGCGCAGCCGGCCCGCGCCGTCCAGGGCGGGGGAGTAGACGCTCGAGCGCAGCGCGCCGCGCCGCGTCAGGACGCCCACGAGCCGGCCGTCGCGCACGACCGGCGCGACCTTGCGGCGCGAGCGGTGGAGCTCGTCGAACGCGGCCTCGAGGCCGCCGGGGCCCGTGACCATGGAGGCCTCGACGACCTGCGGCTGGGCGGACATGACCTGGCGGACCTGCGTGAAGCGGTCCACGCCCAGGCAGTCGGCCTCGGTGACGACGCCGACCGGGCGGTCGCCCTCGAGCACCACGGCCGCACCGTGCGACCGCTTGCCGATGAGCGTCAGGGCGGTGTGCACCGTGTCGGTGGGGGAGACCACGACCGGGGTCTCGATGACGGGGTCCTTGCTCTTGACGTCGGTGATCACGTCCGCGACGACGTCGGTCGGCACGTCCTGCGGGATCACGACGATCCCGCCGCGCCGCGCGACGGTCTCGGCCATGCGCCGGCCCGCGACCGCCGTCATGTTCGCCACGACGAGCGGGATCGTGGTGCCCGTGCCGTCGTCGGACGACAGGTCCACGTCGAAGCGCGACGTGATCTCGGAGCGGGACGGGACGAGGAACACGTCGCCGTAGGTCAGGTCTGTGGTGGGCCGCTGGCCCGGCAGGAAGCGCACCACAGCAGTCTACGGAGGGATGCGAGAGGGGGAGGGCGGATCGGGTGCCCAGCACGTGCAGACGTCGTGACCAGCCCTTTCCGGGCGCGAGCACCCTCATTGACGGCCTAGAGTTGTCGGGCTAGTCGAATGGCAGGCGGAACGGAGCGGTTATGACCCTGTTGAGCAGCATCACGTCCCCGGAGGACCTCCGGCGACTGACCCCCCAGCAGGTGGAGACCCTCGCCGCGGAGATCCGCGAGTTCCTCGTCTCCGCCGTCTCCCGCACGGGCGGGCACCTCGGGCCGAACCTCGGCGTCGTCGAGCTGACGCTCGCGATGCACCGGGTCTTCGACTCGCCCAAGGACTCGTTCGTGTTCGACACGGGCCACCAGTCGTACGTGCACAAGCTGCTCACGGGCCGCCAGGACTTCTCCGCGCTGCGCAAGCGCGACGGCATGTCCGGGTACCCGAGCCGCGCCGAGTCGCCGCACGACATCGTCGAGAACTCGCACGCGTCGACCGCGCTGAGCTGGGGCGACGGGATCGCCAAGGCCAACGTGGTGCGTGGCCTGCGGGACCGGCACGTCGTCTCGGTCATCGGCGACGGCGCGCTCACGGGCGGCATGGCCTGGGAGGCGCTCAACAACATCGCCGAGAGCCAGGACCGCCGCCTGGTCATCGTCGTCAACGACAACGGCCGCTCCTACTCGCCGACCATCGGCGGCATGGCGCACCACCTGTCGACCCTGCGCACGACCCGTGGGTACGAGAACTTCCTCGACTGGGGCAAGCGCACGCTCTCGCGCTCGGGCGCCCCGGGACGCTTCGCGTACGAGTGGCTGCACGGGCTCAAGAAGGGCCTGAAGGACGTCGTCGCGCCCCAGGGCATGTTCGAGGACCTGGGCATCAAGTACGTCGGCCCGGTCGACGGTCATGACATCGAGGCGCTCGAGCACGCGTTCGTCCGGGCCCGCTCGTACGGCGCGCCCGTGATCGTGCACGTCATCACGGAGAAGGGCCGCGGGTACACCCCGGCCGAGCAGGACGTCGCCGACCGCTTCCACGCGGTGGGCCAGATCCACCCCGAGACCGGGCTGCCCGTCGCACCCTCGCGCTTCGGCTGGACCTCGGTCTTCGCCGACGAGATCGTCAAGATCGGGCGTCGTCGCCCCGACGTCGTCGCGATCACCGCGGCCATGCTGCACCCCGTGGGCCTCGCGCCGTTCGCCGAGGCGTTCCCCGAGCGCACGTTCGACGTGGGCATCGCCGAGCAGCACGCCGCGACCTCGGCCGCGGGCATGGCCTTCGCGGGCCTGCACCCGGTCGTCGCGGTCTACGCGACCTTCCTCAACCGGGCGTTCGACCAGGTGCTCATGGACGTGGCCCTGCACAAGGCGGGCGTCACGTTCGTGCTCGACCGTGCGGGCATCACGGGCGAGGACGGCGCGAGCCACAACGGCATGTGGGACATGGCCATGCTGCGCATCGTGCCGGGCCTGCACCTGGCCGCGCCGCGCGACGAGCCGACGCTGCGCGACGCCCTGCGCCACGCGGTCGACATCGACGACGCGCCGTCGGTCGTGCGCTACCCCAAGGGGGCCGTCGTCGAGCCGATCCCCGCGATCGAGACGCTCGACGGCGTCGACGTCGTCGCACGCCACGACGCCGTCCCGGCCAAGAAGGCCGCCAGGGCGGGTGCCGCGACCCGCAGGGTGCTCCTCGTGGGCGTCGGGTCCATGACCGGCACCGCGATGGCCGCCGGTGAGGCGCTCGCGGCCCACGGGCTCGACGTCACGGTCGTGTCGCCCACCTGGGTCCTGCCCATGCCGTCGGCGCTCGTGAAGCTCACGGGCGAGCACGACCTCGTGGTCACGATCGAGGACGGCCTGGCCGACGGCGGCGTGGGCTCGCTCCTGGGGCAGCGTGCGGTCGAGGCCGGGGTCACGGTCCCGGTCGTCCCGCTGGGGCTACCGACGGTCTTCCTGGACCACATGTCGATCGACCAGGTCAAGGCCACGCACCGCCTCACGGCGCAGGACGTGACGCGCGACGCGCTCACGGCGCTCGCGCTGCTCTGAACCCTCTGGTCGAGGAGACGCACGAGGGG
>NZ_JBHUAD010000165.1:0-8923 GCF_042789955.1 Oerskovia sp. NPDC056781 | reverse complement strand
CCCCGGGCGCGCCGCCTCTTCCCGCCCGGCCTCAGCGCACCCGCCGCTGCATCGCGTCCCGCACCTCGCCCACGAGCTCCTCCAGGATGTCCTCGAGGAAGACGACGCCCAGCGCACCGGGTGCGCCGACCGGTGCGACGTCGTCGGGCAGCACCGAGGACGAGGCGTCGGCGATGCCGCCCTCACGCTCCAGCACCCCGGGGTCCACGCGTGCCAGGTGCGCGCCCGAGCGCTGCATGGCCCGCAGCGCGTCCTCGATCTCGTCACCCGGCTCGGCCGTCGCGAGCGCGCGCACCCGCCACGAGGGCACCGGCCGGAACCGGTCCTCGCCGCTCGCGTACAGCACGTCCTTGAGGTGCAGGTAGCCGACGAGCTCGCCGTGGACGTCGGCGACCGGGAAGCGGCTGAAGCCCGTCTTGGCGACCAGACGCTCGATCTCGTCGGGCGTGCACCCCTCGACCACGGTCACGAGGCGGTCGACCGGCACCATGACCTCGGCCGCCGTGCGCTCCGAGAACTCGATGGCCCCCGACAGCAGGCCCTGCTCGTCCTGGAGGATGCCCTCGGCCTGCGAGTGCTCGACGATCGACTGCACCTGCTCGGCCGTGAAGACCGACGCGACCTCGTCCTTGGGCTCCACACCGGTCCAGCGCACCACGTGGTTCGCGAGCCAGTTGAGCGAGACGATGATCGGCTTGAGGATGCGCCCCAGCACGACGAGCGGCGGGCCGAACCACATGACGGCCTTCTCGGGGCCCGACACCGCGAGGTTCTTCGGGACCATCTCGCCGAGGACCACGTGCAGGTAGACCACGATCGCCAGCGCGATCACGAAGGCGATGGGGTGCGTGAGCGACGGGCTCACACCCAGGGCGTGCAGAGGCACCTCGACGAGGTGCGCGACGGCCGGCTCCGCGACGACGCCCAGCCCCACCGAGCACACCGTGACGCCGAGCTGGGCGCACGCGAGCATGAGCGAGACGTGCTCCATGGCCCACAGGACCGTCTGGGCACGGCGGTTGCCCTGCGCGGCGAGCGGCTCGATCGCGCTGCGCCGGGCCGAGATGATCGCGAACTCCGCGCCCACGAAGAACGCGTTCGCGGCCAGGAGGAACAGACCCAGGAGGAGGGCTGCGGTCGAGCTCATCGGGCACCTCCCTGCGCGCCGTCACCCGGGCGCCGGTCGGCGCCCGACCTGCCGGGCGGTCCGGCGCGGCGGCCGTCCTGGTCGCCCTGGTCGTCCTGCTCCTGCGGGGCGAGCACGCGGACCCGGAGCCGCTCGACGCGGCGCCCTTCCATGGCCTCGACACGCAGCACGACGTCGCCGGCCCGGACCTCGTCCCCGACCTCCGGCACCCTGCCGAGGTCGGCCATGACGAGCCCCCCGAGGGTCTCGTAGGCGCCGTCCTCGGGCACCACCAGCCCCGTCGACTCCACGAGCTCGTCCGGGCGGACGACCCCCGGCACGATCCACGAGCCGTCGGCCCCACGGGCCGTGCCGGCCCGGCGCGGGTCGTGCTCGTCGGCGACGTCGCCCACGAGCTCCTCGACCACGTCCTCCAGGGTCACGACCCCCGAGGTTCCGCCGTACTCGTCCACGACCACGGCCATCTGCAGACCGAAGCCGCGCAGCTCGACGAGCAGCGGTCCCAGCGCGACCGTCTCCGGGACGCGCGGGGCGTCGACCATGAGCGCGGCCGCCGGCACCTCGCCACGGCGCTCGTGGGGCACCCCCACGGCCCGGCGCAGGTGCACGAGCCCGAGCACGTCGTCGCGGTCCTCGCCGATCACGGGGAAGCGCGAGTGTCCCGACGTGCGGGCGAGCGCCACGACGTCCTCGGCCGTGTCGTCACGACGCAGCACCACCATGCGCATGCGGTCCGTCATGACGTCGACCGCGCTGAGCTCGTCGAGCTCGATCGAGTTGGTCAGGAGCGTCGCGACCGAGGTGTCCAGGGTGCCCTCCTGGGCGGACCGCTTGACGAGCGCCGCGAGCTCGGACGCCGAGCGCGCGCCCGACAGCTCCTCGCGCGGCTCGACACCCATGCGGCGCAGGATCGCGTTCGCCGAACCGTTGAGCACCGAGATGACCGGTCGGAAGAGCTTGGTGAACTGCCGCTGGACCGGGACGACCTGGCGGGCGGTGGCGTACGGGGTCGAGAGCGCGAAGTTCTTGGGGATGAGCTCGCCGAAGAGCATCGAGAACAGGTTCACGACGACGAGCGCAAGGACCACCGCGAGGACGGTGGCAGCGCTCGCCCCGAGGGCCGTGCTGCCGAGCGCGTCGCCGATGAGGCTCTGGAGGGCCGGCTGAGCCGTGTACCCGAGCAGGATGGTCGTGATCGTGATGCCGACCTGCGCCGACGAGAGCTCTGTCGACAGGTGCTTGAGTCCGGCCCGGACGCTGCGGTCGCGGCGGCTGCTGCGCGCCTCGGGGGCGGCGGCCTCTCGCGTCCCACCCGGTACGCCGTCGCGGCCCCCCTGCTCGGCGCCGTGGGCCTCGTCGCCGCCCGGCTTGGCCAGGACGGCGGGGTCGAGGGTGACGAGCGAGAACTCGCTCGCCACGAAGACTGCTGTGCCTGCGGTCAGGAGCACCCCCAGCGCGACCATCAACCAGTCGCCTACCACGGGGTGCTCCACGGATATCGGGGTGTGCTCTTCATCGTGCCAACGATGTTATCGGCCGAGGGCCCGTCGTCCATCCGTGGCGCGGGCCGGTCCGGCCTCCCGTCCGTCGGCCACGGCGTCACACGACCCACTCCGGACACCCACCGGAACACCACAGACATCAACGGAACTTTCGTCCGTCCTGCGGCCATCGACGCCCCGGTTGTGCCACGCTGGTGCCATGACAGCCAGCGCATTCCCCACCGGTACCGGCGCGACGAGCGCTGGTGGACCCGCAGGCACACCCGCGCAGTCCGCGAACATCCTCGTCGTCGAGGACGAGCCGGCCATCGCCACGGCCATCGCCCAGCGCCTGAGCGCCGAGGGCTGGCGCGTCGAGGTGGCACGCGACGGGCTCTCGGGCGTCGAGGCAGCGACTCGCCTGCGACCCGACGTGATCGTGCTCGACGTCATGCTGCCGGGCATCGACGGGCTCGAGGTCACGCGCCGCATCCAGGCCGAGCAGCCCGTGCCGATCCTCATGCTGACGGCGCGCGACGACGAGACGGACATGCTCATCGGGCTCGGTGTCGGCGCCGACGACTACATGACCAAGCCCTTCTCGATGCGCGAGCTGGTCGCCCGGGTCAAGGCGCTGCTCCGGCGCGTCGACCGCGCGGCCCAGGCGGCGACGTCGACCCCCACGGACCCGCCCATGGTCGTGGGCGACGTCGTGATCGACCGCGCCCAGCGACGCGTGCACCGCGCGGGCGAAGAGGTCCACCTGACCCCGACCGAGTTCGAGCTGCTCGTCATGCTGGCCAGCTCGCCCAAGACCGTGCTCACGCGCGAACGCCTCCTCGCCGAGGTCTGGGACTGGGCCGACGCGAGCGGGACCCGCACGGTCGACTCCCACATCAAGGCGCTGCGCCGCAAGCTCGGGCCCGACCTGATCCGCACGGTCCACGGGGTCGGATACGCGTTCGAGCCCCCGGTCGCGTGACCTCCGGCCCCCGGACCATCCGCCCCCACCTCCCGGACGTCCGGCCCCTCGACTCGTTCCGGTCGCTCAAGATCAAGCTCGGCGTGCTGGTCTTCGCGACCGTCACGCTCGCGGTCCTCATCACCTGGCTCGGTCAGCAGAACAAGCTCGGCCCCACCCGCACGTTCCCGCTGGCGATCGTGCTCTCGCTCCTGCTCACGCAGATCCTCGCGCGCGGCATGACCTCGCCCCTGCGCGAGATGACGGCGGCCGCGCAGTCCATGGCCGACGGGGACTACACCCGGCGCGTGCGCGCGACGAGCCGTGACGAGGTGGGCCAGCTCGCGGTCGCCTTCAACATCATGGCCGAGGACCTGGCGTCGTCCGACCAGATGCGACGGGAGCTCATCGCGAACGTGTCGCACGAGCTCCGCACACCGATCGCGGCGCTCCAGGCCCAGCTCGAGAACGTCGTCGACGGCGTGAGCGAGGCGAACCCGGCGACCATGGAGATGGCCCTCGCCCAGACCGAGCGCCTGACCCGCCTCGTGACGTACCTCCTGGACCTGTCCCGGATCGAGGCGGGCGCCGCGGCCCTCAACTTCCAGGACATCCCGCTCGGCGACTTCCTGGAGGAGAACGCCGACGCCGTCTCGATGGTCGAGGCCGGCAAGCAGCTCCAGTACGTGGTCGACGTGACCCCCGAGGACCTCACGCTGCCGGCGGACCCCGAGCGTCTGCGGCAGATCGTCACGAACCTGCTCCAGAACGCGATCCGGCACTCGCCCCAGAACGGCGAGATCCGGCTCGAGGCCTACCCCGTCGACGACGACGTCGTGATCGAGGTCATCGACGAGGGACCCGGCATCGCGAAGAAGGACCGCGAACGGATCTTCGAGCGCTTCGCCCGGGGCAACGCCCCGTCGCAGGGCCACTCGTCGACGGGCGGGACGGGGATCGGGCTCGCGATCGTGCGCTGGGCGGTCGACCTGCACGGCGGGCGGATCGAGGTCGCGGACTCCCTCCAGGGCGCCACGATGCGCCTGACCTTCCCGGCTCGTCCCCAGCCGCACACGACCGGCCTCCCGGACGACCTGCCGGAGATCCTGGGCCACCCCGGCGCGCCTCGTCCGAGCGACCAGGAGCGACGCCCGTCCGACACGACGGAGTGAGACCTTCGTCACACTCGGTGGCGGGCATACCCGGCGATGGTCTAAACGACCTGACCTTTGGTCAGCGAACAGGTCGCTGTTGCCCCCCTGTTTGCCTCTGGCAGACGTCCCGTGAAGAACCGGCCGACACCCTGCACATTTCCGCCGGACGAGGCTCGGGCGAGCGGACCGGAGGGCCTAGGCTTGACGGGTCCGGTTCCGGACTAGGTACCCGATATCCAGTGACGATCAGTGGTGAAAGTGGGCGATCCTCGCGTGTCCCCGAAGGCTGAGTCAGAGTCGATCAGCGCAGCAAGTTCTGTGTTCGGCGCCAACGAATGGCTCGTCGACGAGCTCTACGAGCAATACCTCAAGGACAAGAACGCGGTGGACCCCGCGTGGTGGGAGTTCTTCGCGGACTACCGTCCCGGGGACAAGGCGAGCGAGGTGAACGGGAGCAGCGCCACCGCCGCTCCCTCCGCCCCCGCCGCAGGGACCGCGACGCCCGCCGTCGCGACCCCGGCCCCCGCGGTCCAGATCCCCGCGAACGCACCGGCAACGCCGCCGGCCCGCGCCACGAGCGCCGTACCGGCGACCGACGGCTCTGCCGCCGGTGAGTCCGCGCAGCGACCCAAGTCGCCCGTGGTCCCCGCCGACCCGACCGTCAACGCCGCGATCGCGGCCGTGAAGGCCAACCGCCCGGTCGCGACGGCACAGCCCGCCACCGCACCGTACGCGGCCGTGGCGGCCGCGAAGTCGAAGTCCGACGCGCCCGACACCGCGGACGACGTGCAGAAGCTGCGCGGCCCCGCAGCGCGCGTCGTCGTGAACATGGAGGCGAGCCTCGAGGTCCCCACGGCGACCTCCGTGCGCGCCGTGCCGGCCAAGCTCATGGTCGACAACCGCATCGTGATCAACAACCATCTCGCCCGCGGGCGCGGCGGCAAGATCTCGTTCACGCACCTCATCGGCTACGCGCTCGTCGAGGCCCTCGGCGAGATGCCGGCCATGAACGCGAGCTACACGCAGCTCGACGGCAAGCCCGCGGTGAACAACCCGGCGCACGTCAACTTCGGACTCGCGATCGACCTCGCCAAGCCGGACGGCACCCGCCAGCTCCTCGTGCCGAGCGTCAAGAAGGCCGAGCAGATGGACTTCGCCCAGTTCTGGGCGGCCTACGAGGACCTGGTCCGCCGGGCCCGCGGCAACAAGCTCACGGTCGACGACTTCGCCGGCACGACGATCTCGCTCACCAACCCGGGCGGCATCGGCACCGTGCACTCGGTCCCGCGCCTCATGCAGGGCCAGGGCACGATCATCGGCGTCGGCGCCATGGACTACCCCGCGGAGTTCGCGGGCGCCTCGGTCGAGCAGCTCGCCCGCCTGGGCGTCTCGAAGGTCCTGACGATCACGTCGACCTACGACCACCGCATCATCCAGGGCGCCCAGTCCGGCGAGTTCCTGCGCATCCTCGGGACCAAGCTGATCGGTGAGGACGGGTTCTACGACCGCGTCTTCGCCGCGCTGCGCATCCCCTACGAGCCGGTCCGCTGGACCCGCGACAACACCACGGACGCCGAGATCGAGGCGGCCAAGCCCGCCAAGATCGCCGAGCTCATCCACTCGTTCCGCTCGCGCGGGCACCTCATGGCCGACACGGACCCGCTCGCCTACCGCCAGCGCAAGCACCCCGACCTGGACGTCCAGACCCACGACCTCACGCTGTGGGACCTGGACCGCACCTTCCCGACAGGCGGGTTCGGCGGCAAGACCAAGTCGACGCTGCGCGACATCCTCGGCCTGCTGCGCGACTCGTACTGCCGCTCGATCGGCATCGAGTACATGCACCTCGCGGACCGCGCCCAGCGTCGCTGGCTCCAGGAGCGCCTCGAGTCCGGGTACGCCCGCACCCCGCGCGAGGACCAGCTGCGCATCCTGCGCCGCCTGAACTCCGCAGAGGCGTTCGAGACCTTCCTGCAGACCAAGTTCGTCGGCCAGAAGCGCTTCTCGCTCGAGGGTGGCGAGTCCGTCATCCCGCTGCTCGACGCCGTCCTGTCCAAGGCGGCCGACGGCGGCCTCGACGAGGTCTGCATCGGCATGGCCCACCGCGGCCGCCTCAACGTCCTCGCGAACATCGCCGGCAAGAGCTACGCGCAGATCTTCGCCGAGTTCGAGGGCAACCAGGACCCCAAGAGCGTCCAGGGCTCGGGAGACGTCAAGTACCACCTCGGCACCGAGGGCACGTTCTCGGCCGAGTCGGGTGCGCAGACACGCGTCTACCTCGCGGCCAACCCCTCGCACCTCGAGGCGGTCGACCCGGTGCTCGAGGGCATCGTGCGCGCCAAGCAGGACCGCATCGACCTGGGCGGCGACGGGTTCTCCGTCCTGCCGATCCTCATCCACGGCGACGCGGCCTTCGCGGGCCAGGGCGTGGTCCCCGAGGTCCTGAACCTCGCGCAGCTGCGCGGGTACCGCACGGGCGGCACGATCCACGTCATCATCAACAACCAGGTCGGCTTCACCACGGGCCCGTCCTCGTCGCGCTCGACGCTCTACTCGACCGACGTCGCCAAGGGCTACCAGGTCCCGATCTTCCACGTGAACGGTGACGACCCCGAGGCGTGCGTGCGCGTCGCCGAGCTCGCCTTCGCGTTCCGCGAGCAGTTCGACCGTGACGTCATCATCGACATGATCTGCTACCGCCGCCGCGGTCACAACGAGGGCGACGACCCCTCGATGACGCAGCCGCTCATGTACAACCTGATCGAGGCCAAGCGCTCGGTGCGCAAGCTCTACACCGAGAACCTCGTCGCGCGCGGCGACATCACGCTCGAGGAGGCCGAGCACGTCCTGCAGGACTACCAGGCCCAGCTCGAGCGCGTCTTCACCGAGACCAAGGAAGGCGGCTTCACGCCGTCGCCCGCCACCGAGCCCGTCGCGGGCCTGGAGCGTCCCGAGTCCCAGCGCGAGGACGCCGGCACGATGGTCGGGTGGAAGACCGCGATCGACCAGGCGATCATCGAGCGCGTGGGTCAGGTGCACGTCTCGCCCCCCGAGGGCTTCACGGTCCACCCCAAGCTGGCGCAGCTCCTCGAGAAGCGCAACCAGATGTCCGCCAACGGCGGCATCGACTGGGGCTACGGCGAGCTGATCGCGTTCGGGTCGCTGCTCGTGGAGGGCACGCCCGTGCGCCTCGCCGGACAGGACTCGCGCCGCGGCACGTTCGTCCAGCGCCACGCGGTCCTGCACGACCGCGAGACCGGCGCCGAGTGGACCCCGCTGCTGTACCTCTCCGCGGACCAGGCGAAGTTCTGGGTCTACGACTCCTCGCTGAGCGAGTACGCGGCCCTCGGGTTCGAGTACGGCTACTCGGTCGAGCGACCTGACGCCCTGGTGCTGTGGGAGGCGCAGTTCGGCGACTTCGTCAACGGCGCGCAGACCGTCATCGACGAGTTCATCTCGTCCGCCGAGCAGAAGTGGGGCCAGAACTCCTCGGTCGTCATGCTCCTGCCGCACGGCTACGAGGGCCAGGGGCCGGACCACTCGTCGGCCCGCATCGAGCGGTTCCTCCAGCTCTGCGCGGAGAACAACCTCACGGTCGCGCAGCCGTCCACGCCGGCGTCGTACTTCCACCTGCTGCGTCAGCAGGCGTACGCTCGCCCGCGCCGCCCGCTCGTGGTGTTCACGCCCAAGCAGCTGCTGCGTCTCAAGGCGGCCGCGTCCGGGGTCGAGGACTTCACGACCGGGACGTTCCAGCCGGTGCTCGGGGACACGACGGCGAACCCGTCGTCCGTCGACCGCGTCCTGCTCTGCACGGGCCGTGTCTACTACGACCTGGTCGCCGAGCGCGCCAAGCGTGGGGACGACCGGACCGCGATCGTCCGCCTCGAGCAGCTCTACCCGCTCGACGTGGACGGCATCCGCCGGGAGGTCGCGAAGTACGCGGGCGCCGAGGTCGTCTGGGTCCAGGACGAGCCGGAGAACCAGGGCGCGTGGTCGTTCGTCCACGTGAACCTGCCCGAGGACCTGCCCCGTGTCCGGGTCGTCTCGCGCCCGGCGTCGGCCTCGACCGCCGCCGGCACGGCCAAGAAGCACCAGGCCCAGCAGGCCGTCCTCCTCGAGCAGGCGTTCGCCCGCTGAGCAGGACCCCCACGCTGACCCCCTGAGGGCCACGACGAAGGCC
>NZ_JBHUAD010000164.1:0-8926 GCF_042789955.1 Oerskovia sp. NPDC056781 | reverse complement strand
GCTCCGGGCCCTGCGTCGTGCCCCGCGGTGTTCCGCCGGCGGGGTCGCGGCCCGTCGCGGGACACGGCCCGTCGGGGAGGTGGCCCGTCGGAGGGGTCAGGCGTCTGCCGGCGGGATCGGGAAGTTCGCCGAGAACAGGTTCGTCGGGTCGACCTGACGCTTGACCTGCCGCAGGCGCGAGAGCGTCGGCTCGGGGAACGCCTCGCGCAGGCGCTCGGGACGGGGGTCGGTCTCGAACGACAGGTAGAGCCCGTCGGTGTGCGGGTGCACGAGCTCGTCCCACGCGCCGTCGATCCCGCCGGGTCCGCGGCGCGACCCGAAGGCCGCGACCGAGAAGTTCTGCGTGCGGTGCGCGTACGCCGTCGCGTCGGGCGCGACGTCGTTGACCGCTCCGCCGACCGCGCGGAGCTGGAGGAGCTGCGCGCCGCCGCCGTCGAGGAAGCGGGCGAGGTCGCGGGCCGTGGCCCGGTCGACGTGCTCGATCAGGCCCGAGCGCGAGCCCGGCTCTCCGCCGCCCGAGTGCTGGGCGTCGGCCCGGCGCACGATGCCCGAGTACGGCGTCAGCACGGCCTGGTGGTCGAGCAGAGGGGCCGAGTCGGCGAGGGCCTCGAGCGCACGGATCGCTGCCCCCGTGTCGTCGTCGGCCCACACGGTCATGAGCTGGGCCATGGGTCCACGCCCGCCGCGCGCCCCGCTCATGTGCAGGAAGCTCGTGAGCTCGCGCGGCGCCGACTCGACGGTCGCGGCCCAGCGTTCGAGCAGGCCAGCGGTGTCCGAGGCGTCGAGCACCATGGTCGAGTAGACGAGGTCGGTCACGGGCGTCGCCTGGACGTCGACCCAGGTCACGACACCCATGTTGCCGCCGGCCCCGCGCAGGGCCCAGAAGAGCTCGGGGTCGTTCTCGGCGTCGACGACGCGCACCCGGCCGTCGGCGGTCACGATCTCCGCGGCGACCACGTGGTCGATCGTCAGGCCGTGCTTGCGGCCCAGGAGGCCGATGCCTCCCGTCGTGGCGAGGCCGCCGACACCCACGCCGCCCGAGTCGCCCGAGCTGATCGCGAGGCCGTGCGGGGAGAGCACCTCGGCGACCTGGCCCCACGTCCCGCCCGCACCCAGGCGCACGCGGTGCGAGCCGTCGTCGGGCACGGTGACCTGGTCCAGGGCGCCGACGTCGAGGAGCACGCCGCCGTCGTTGGTGGACCGACCGCTGATGCCGTGGCCCGCCGAGCGGACCGCGAGCGGCACTCCCTGCTCGCCGGCCCAGACGACGGCCTCGGCGACCTCGTCCGCGGTGCGCGGGCGCAGCACGATGCCCGGGGCGCCCGAGCGCATGTAGGTGTGGCGGACCGTGTCGTAGGCGCGGTCGCCGGGCTCGACGGCGCGCTCGGTCAGCGAGTCGGGCAGACCGTCGTAGTCGATCCCGTCGCGGCGGGCCGCGAGCGCGAGGGCGCCGCGACGGCGACCGGCGGGGGCCGTGCCGGTCGAGCGGCGCTCGGCCGCGACGAGCTCACGCAGCGCGGGGGCGACCTCCTCGCCGAAGACCTGGATGTCGCGCGGGTCGTCGGTCGCGAGGACGAACCCGGAGACACCGTCCTCGAGCGCGAGGTTGCCGAGCTCCTCGACCCACTGCTCGACGGGGCCCTGGAGGTAGCCCAGGCGGTTCGACGTGAACCTGCCGTTGACGTTGACCATGCGGCGCACCGCGCTCGGGTCGCGTCCGGCCGCGATCGCGGCCTCGTCGATCACCGCGTTGCCCTTGGCGAGGTCGCCGGGCTGGAGGTAGGACAGCGACGGCAGCCACCCGTCGCCCTTGCGGCCGATGAGCCGCTGCATGCGCGGCTTGACGGCGCCGATCCAGATCGGGATGTCGTGCGCGGGGGACGGTCCGCGCTTGGCGCCGTCGACCTGGTGGTGCGTACCGTGCACGCGCAGGGGCGTGCGGTCGCTCGTGTCCCAGATGCCGCGGATGATGTCGACCGCCTCGTCGAGGGCAGTGACGGCCTCGCCCGGTGTGAGGCGCGGCGTCCCCATGGCCTCGATCGCGTCCCAGAACGCACCGGCCCCGAGGCCCATGGCGTACCGGCCGCCCGAGAGCAGGTCGAGGCTCGCGGCCGCGCGGGCCAGGACGGCCGGCGGGCGCAGCGGCAGGTTGAGGACGTTGCCCGCGACGTGCACGCGCTCGGTCGCCGCGGCGACCCAGGTCATGAGGGTCCAGGTGTCGAGGAAGCCCGCCTGGTAGGGGTGGTCCTGGAAGGTCACGAGGTCGAGCCCCGCGTTCTCGGTGATCTGCGCGAGGCGCACGGGCGCCTGCGGGTCACTGTTCTGCGGGGTCAGGAAGGTCCCGAGGATGAGGTCGTGGCCGTAGTCCGTCATGCGTGCGCGCTCCGTGTGCCGCGGGGGCGGCGGTCGTCTTCAAAGATCGTCTGAGTCACAGACGATATCACCAGCAACTCATCTTCGATCGAGATCATTCCGGGGTATCCTGGTCCCGTGACCCTCGCGACGCCGGACACCACCCGCACCCCCAGCCCCCTCGGCTGGCCGCTCACCGCGCTCCTGCGCGAGTGGAGCGCACGCGTCGACTCGCTCGCCGAGGACCTGCCCGACGGGACGCGCTGCTACCAGGTGCTCTCCGCCGTCGTGCACGACACCCCGCCCAGCCAGGCCGCGCTCGCGGCGCGCCTCGGCATCGACCGGACCGTCATGACCTACCTCATCGACAAGTACGTCGACTGCGACCTCGTCGAACGCCAGGCCGATCCGACCGACCGCCGGACCCGGCGCATCGTCGCGACCGCCAAGGGGCGCGAGGTCCTCGCCGACCTCGACGCCCGCGTCGCCGCGGCCGAGGAAGACCTGCTCGGAAGCCTCGACGCCGCGGACCGCGCGACGCTGCGCCGCCTGCTCGACCGCGCCGCCGACGGGGCGAGCCACGACGAGGACCGGTGCGCCGTCGTCGTGCAGGGCATGGACGCCGCGTCCTCGACACGGGCGCGCACCCCGCGCTAGGCCGCGACCGCTGGTGCTGGGATCGTCCGCCGGGACAGCAGGGCCGCCACGAGGAAGCACAGCGCTCCCAGCAACGTGCCCATGTTCGCCCAGTACGCGCTCACCAACGAGTCCGTCTGCGGCACCACGTAGGCCCCCACGGCCGACGCACCGAAGAGGACCGACCCCACGAGGTTGAGCCACGTCCCGTGCCACGTGCGCGCGTCCGTGTCCCACAGGTTCCCGCGGTCCCTCGTCGCGACGACCGCGAACGCGCTCGAGACGAGGAACGCGACCGACCCGTAGGCGTCGGGCCGCCAGCCCGCCCCCAGCCGCTCCGGGTCGTCGATCGCCCCGCCCAGGGCCGCGGCCGTGCTGATGTTGAAGAACACCGTCCCGACGAGCTGGACCGCCGCCGACCACCAGTCCCACCGGTCGGCCGGGTTCGCGCCCCGCCGCGGTACGCGCCGGCCGCTCAGGCTCAGCTGCACCGTCGCGGCGAACGTGAAGAACACCGACCCTACGCAGAACGTCACGCCCACCAGGACCGGCCCCACGGCGTCGGCGTAGGGCGGCAGCGCGCCCACCAGGAAGCACAGCGACCCGACGACGAACCCCCACGCCTCGCGGCGCAGTCGACGGACCCGCTGGTCACCAGCCATGCGCCCAGCGTGGCACGCGGGTGCGCCGCCGTCTCGGCGGGCCGGCCTGCGTCAGGCGCGGTCCTCGCCGACCGCGCTCAGCGCGTGGGTGTCTGCACGACCTGCCCGGCCCACGCGAAGCCGCCGCCGAAGCCGATGAGCAGCGCGGGCACGCCCGCCGGGATCTTGCCCGCGTGCCACCACTTCGACAGGCCCAGCGGGATGCTCGCGGCCGACGTGTTGCCCGACTCGGTGATGTCCGTGACGACGACCTTGTCCTCGAGGCCCAGCGCCTTGGCGAGCGGCTCGATGATGCGCAGGTTCGCCTGGTGCGCGACGAGCACCTCGATGTCGTCGAGCGTCAGGCCGGACTTGTCGACCGCGGCACGTGCCCGGTCCGCCGCACGCGTGATGGCCCAGCGGAACACCGCGCGACCGTCCTGCACGAACTTCTCGTCCGGGGCCTCGATGAGCACGGCGGGGGTCAGCTCGGGCTCCGAGCCCCACGCGACCGGCCCGATCCCCGGGGTGTCGGTCCCCTGCACCACGAACGCGCCCGCGCCGTCGGCCGTGAGGATGCACGTCACGCGGTCGGTCCAGTCGGTGAAGTCGGTGAGCTTCTCGGCGCCGATCACGAGGGCCGTGGTCGCGGAGCCAGTGCGGATCGCCTGGTCCGCGAGCGCCAGGGCGTGCGCGAAGCCCGAGCACGCGACGTTGACGTCCAGGATCACGGGCCCGACGACGCCGCGCAGGTCGGGTGCGTCCTCCTCCTCGGGCGTGGACTGACCCGGCATGACGCCCGTGCGCAGGTTGTACGCCACGCGGCCCGCGGTGTTGGGCGACCGGTCGCGCGCAGTGGCCGTCGCGACGATGACCATGTCGACCTCGCTCGCCGCGACACCGGCGTCCTGCAGGGCGTGCCGGGCGGCGGCGGTGGCCATGTCCGCCACGGTCTCGTCCTCGGCCGCGACGTGCCGCGTCACGATCCCCGTGCGGGACCGGATCCACTCGTCGTTGGTCTCGACCAGCTGGGCGATGTCGTCGTTGGTGAGCGTCCGCTCGGGCTGGTGGTGGCCGATCCCGACGATGCGCGAGCCGGCGGCTCCGGTGAGGGTGAGCATGGGTCGATCATTCCCCCGGGTGGGTGGATCGACCAAGTCGTCGGCGTCTCCTGCCCGGGAGCCGACCTGCACCCCGCTGAGCGGGACCGCCCGTCGGGGCCGACCATGGGAGGACGGGGGCATGACGCGGAGGCATGGCGAGCCGCGTCCGCCGCGATCCGCACCGACGACGGGAGCATCGCTATGTGTACGGGAATCAGGTTTTCGGACGGCCAGGGCAGCGTCTACCTCGCACGGAACCTCGACTGGACGAGCGGCTACGGCCAGCAGGTGGTGCTGACGCCCACCGGCTACGCACCGAGGTCGCCGTTCGGCGCGGTGCCAGGCATCGAGCACGCGACCATCGGCATGGGCATCGTGGAGGAGGACACCCCCCTCTACTTCGACTGCGGCAACGACGCGGGCCTGGCCGTGGCCGGGCTCAACTTCCCGGGGTACGCGGCGTACGCCCCTGGACCCGTCGAGGGTTCGGTCAACGTGGCCGCGTACGAGTTCCCGCTGTGGGTGTGCTCGCAGTTCGCGAGCGTGGACGAGGTCGAGGCGGCGCTCGCGCACGTGGTGATCGTCGACAAGCCGATCAACGACAGGTACCCGAGCTCGCTGCTCCACTGGATCATCGCCGACGGGGAGCGCTCGATCGTGGTGGAGCACACGAGCGAGGGCATGCAGGTCTTCGACGACGACGTCGACGTCCTGACGAACCAGCCCGGGTTCGCGTGGCACCACGAGAACCTGCGCAACTACCTCAACACCTCCCCCGAGTTCCCCCCGGCGACCGAGCTGGGCAGGGCGCGCCTCACCCCGTTCGGCTCGGGCTCGCACATGCGCGGCATCCCCGGGGACTACTACTCGCCCTCCCGGTTCGTCCGGGCCGCCTACGTCAACGCCCACTACCCGACCAAGGGGACCGAGGCGGAGAACGTCAGCCGAGCCTTCCACACGCTGCAGCAGGTCGCGATGGTCGACGGATGCGCTGCGATGGGGTCGGGCGAGTTCGAGATCACGGTCTACACCGGGCTCTTCTCCTCCGGCACCGCGACCTACTACTGGAACACCTACGACGACCCGGCGATCCACAGCGTCGCGATGGCGGACCACCCGACGGGCGGCGAGAAGCTCGTCCTCGCGTAGACGTCCGTCGCTGGCCGGCGCCCGGCAGTGCCGTGCGCCGGCTAGCGACGATCGAGCGCGGCCCGTTCGTCGTCGCGCGGCGCGAGGACCACGGGGTCGCCCTCGCCGTCGAAGACCCGCACGGGGCGGGACTCGTCCCAGCACTGCCAGCCAGGGTCGCCGGTCGTCGCGAACCCCACCCAGGCCGAGTGCATCGCGGTCGCGAGGGACTGCGGGGCGTCGGGCCCGGCGAGCGCGCGCGAGTCCGGCGTCGCCAGGCCGTCGAACACGAAGCCCAGCTCGACGGCGTGGGCCGCGCCGAGGTCGGCGACCGGGCTGCGCCAGGCGAACTCGTACACGTGCGTCTGCGCGCCCGCGGCCCGGCGGGCGTCGGCGACCCGCTGCAGCGGGACACGCAGCAGGACGTCCGTGGCGAGCGCCCCGAGGACGACCCCGACCGACGCGCCGGGCCGGTTGCGCCGGAACACCCGCACGGCCCGGGCCGAGATCCCCACCTTGCGACGGGCCACCGCGAGATGCAGGCGCTTGAACGTGCCGAGCAGCCCCGTGGGGACGAACCAGAGGCGGTATTCCTCGGTCGTGGCGCCCATGAGCAGCGGGATCGTGCGTCCGGCCCCTGCGACGAGCGCTTCCTCGGGGGTGCGGGGCACCAGGTCGTCGTCGAGGCACAGCGCGAACCCCGGGCCTCCCGTCAGCGGGGTCGCCCCCGCCGTGACGCGGTCCTGCGAGGCGACCAGCGCCTCGGGCAGGACGGTCGCGAAGCCCGCGCTCGTCGTCGGGACGGCCAGGTCCTTGCCCATGGCGCGCGTGATGCGCCCTGCCCGGGCGGGCGGCTGCGCCGACAGCGGCCCGCTCTGCACGATCGCGCGCGCGACGAGCCCCGGTGCCGAGGGGTGGGCCAGGATCGCCGCGACCGTGTTACCACCTGCGGACTGCCCCGCGAGCGTCACGCGCCGCGGGTCGCCGCCGAACGCCGCGACCTCGTCCTGGACCCAGGCCAGCGCCGCGAGCTGGTCGGCCAGGCCCAGGTTGCGCGCGGCGCCGTCGAGCACCGAGAACCCCTCCGCACCGAGCCGATAGTTGACCCCGACGAACACGACGCCGTCCTGCGCGAACCGCGTCCCGTCATAGCCTGCGAGCGCGTTCGACCCGTGCGCGAGAGACCCGCCGTGCACCCACACGAGGACGGGCAGCAGCCCGGTGCCCCGCTCCGCCGGGGTCCACACGTTGACGTGCAGGACGTCCTCGCCGTCGATCGTCACGGTCGGCAGCAACGCGCCGAGCGCACCCGGGTACGGGGACTGCGGGGAGGTGGCCCCGTACCGGGACGCGTCCCGCACCCCGTCCCAGGGCTCCGCGGGCACGGGCGACGCGAAACGTCGGCTGCGGAAGGGCGGCGCCGCGTACGGCACCCCGAGGAAGCGCTCGACGCCGTCCGTGACCGTCCCCTCGACCGCGCCCTTGCTCGTGACGACCCGTACCCGGTCGGCGACCTCGCTGTCAGCACTCATCCCGCCATGGTCTCTCCGGTCGGCCCGGGGCGTCGGCGGCGCGCCGGTCGGGTCCGGGACGGGCCCTGTTCGTGGCGTTCGTGCTCGTGACCGTCGTGGCGGTCGTCGCGGCGGTCTTCTCGACCGGGTTCGACCCGACGATCTAGGCTTCGGTGGATGTCGAGCGTCCAGCGGTTCCGCGGCCGCATCGCCGGGTGGGGCACGGCGTCGGGGACGCGTCTGGTCGTCGGCAGGTGGGACGTCTCCCCGTTCGGGGCGTTCGCCGACGTCATGGCGGAGCGTCCCGACGGCGAGCGCATCCTTCTCGCCCCGTCGCCCCAGGTCGCGGACCTCGTCGCGGCGACGTACCGCTTCGACCGGGTCGAGGTGTGCCCGGTCACCGTGGGCCGGGTGGCCGGGTCCGGGGACTGGCACGTGGTCGCCGGGCCGCTCGAGGCGTGGGTCGACGTCGGGCGTCGCACGGCGCTCGGCCGTGCGCTGCGCATGGTGCCCCGTCGGGTCGCCGCCTCCCACCGGACGACGGTCCTCACCGACCCCGTCGCACGGGTCTTCCTCCGCGGTGTCCGGACGCGCGGGAGCGCCGGACCCGGCCGGGTCGAGCACTACGGCGCGACGGACGTGCACGAGATCACGGGCGCCCGCACCGAGTGGGACGGTGAGCGGCTGGGAGACCTGCGGGACGTCGACCCGCCGGTCCGGTTCGGGTTCGGTTCCACGCCGCGACGACCGTCCGTGACCGACGTCGTGACGACGATCGTCGAGCGCTGACACGTGCACGGGTCTCCCCGTTGCCGGATGATCGGTGCCATGCGCAGCACACTCATGAACCACGTCGAACAGCCGGGCGAACCGGGAAGCTTCCAGCTGCAGAACGACCGCATGCTCAAGGTCGACCTCGCGGGCACGGGCGGGTTCTTCTACGCCCGGCAGGGCTCGATGGTCGCCTACCAGGGCGACGTCGACTTCGCGTACGAGGGGTCGGGCGGTGTCGCCAAGATGTTCAAGAAGGCCTTCACGGGTGAGGGCATGTCCCTCATGAAGGTCTCGGGCAGCGGCGACGTCTTCCTCGCGCAGGACGCGGACCAGGTGTTCGTCCTGCACCTGGAGGACGAGGCCGTCACGGTCAACGGGTCCAACGTGCTGGCGTTCGAGAGCACCCTGACCTGGGACATCAACCGCGTCGAGGGCGCGTCCATGATGAGCGGCGGGCTCTTCAACACGACGTTCACCGGGACGGGGTCCCTCGCCGTGACGGCGTACGGGACGCCCGTGGTCCTCGACGTCGACGAGCCCACGTACGTCGACATGCAGGCCGCGGTCCTGTGGTCGAGCTCGCTCACGTCCACGATCCGCAAGACCGCGAAGCTCTCGGCGGCGATCGGCCGTGGGTCGGGCGAGGCGTACCAGCTCGGTCTCACGGGGCGCGGCATCGTCGTCGTGCAGGCCTCGGAGGGGCACCCGGTCCCGACGTCGAGCTGACCCTCGCGCCGAGGTAGACCCCTGTGCGCGAGGTAGACCTCCTGGAGGTCTACCT
>NZ_JBHUAD010000163.1:0-8930 GCF_042789955.1 Oerskovia sp. NPDC056781 | reverse complement strand
GCCGGGGCCGCGAGGCACCCGGCCCTCGCGTCGTCCCGACCCGTGCATGTCGTCGGCGCCCTGCGTGCGATGCACCGCCTTGTCATGACACGGGACCCACGACCGATTCGGGCGAAACGCTAGACTCGGCCCCGGCGCGCCTCCGACGGCGCTCCGCCTGTTCGCTCCACCATGGCGGGCAGAGCCGAGAACCGCCCCGATCGACGACGTGAGGACCACACGATGCCCGGCAAGGCCAAGACCATCCTGATGTGGGTCGTCATCGTCTTCCTGCTGTACGCGGTCGTCCAGAGCCCCGACCGCGCGGCGGACATCGTCCAGGCCATCTGGGACGTCATCCTGGGCGCCTTCCAGAGCTTCGGGCAGTTCGTCCAGTCGCTCATGAAGTAGGCGCACCATGGCGCAGGACCTCCCCGCACCCGCGTACGAGGCTGCGCCTCGACTGAGCGCGCGCCACCTGCGGCGCTACATCCTGCCGGGCGAGCGCGTCGTGCTCGCGACGCGCGCCCACTGGGGCAAGCTCGCGGAACCCGTCGCCACGACCTTCGCCGCTTTCCTGCTCGCGGCCTGGCTCGTCAGCGTCCTCGCTCCGGCCGTGGGAGAGGGCTCGCTGCTGCTCTGGTGGGCCTGGGTGCTGGTCGCGCTCCGCCTGCTGTGGAAGGTCCTCGACTGGCGCAACGAGTGGTTCGTCGCAACCGACAAGCGCATGCTCCTGATGTTCGGCCTCGTGACCCACAAGGTCGCGATGATGCCCCTCGGCAAGGTCACCGACATGAGCTACAGCCGCTCGATCCTCGGGCGGGTCCTCGGCTACGGCCAGTTCATCCTCGAGTCCGCCGGGCAGGACCAGGCCATGAGCCGCATCAACTGGGTCGCCAACCCGGACGCCACGTACCGCAAGCTCTGCGACACCATCTTCATCCCCGGCGGGCGCGGCGGGCCGTGGGGACAGCAGCCGCGGGGCGGCGCACCCGCGGGAGGTACGACTCCCCCGCCCACGGCACAGCCCGCGCACGCCCCGTTCGCGACGTCGCAGCAGGCACCCACCTCCGTCCCCGGCCGGCTGAGCTGGGCCCCGACGAGCGACGGGCCCGAGGGCGACCTGTCGGCCGCCGCGACACAGCCCATCGCCGTGCGCTCGGTGCAGGCGGGCGGGCAGGGTCACCTGTTCGTCGCGCCTCGCGGCAGCTCCCCCCGGCTGGACGGCTCCGACCGACCGGTCATGGCTCCCCCGCCGCCGCCCGCCCCGGTGACCGACCGGCCGGACCGCGCAGCCCAGCCGGACCGGCTCGACGAGCCGATCGGCGACGAGACCGACGGCGAGTCCGACGGTCCCGCATGGGAGGTCTCCGACGACGACCGCGGCCGGTTCGTGCCCGTCACGCCCTGGGACCCGCTGAGCGGGTGGCAGGCCACGGATCCGTGGTCGCGCCCCGAGGACGCCTCGGGCCCGCCGTCGGCGAACCCGCCCGTCCCGCCCCCACCCGCCTGACGCGTCGACAGCCAGTCCCACCGGTCCGTGGGGCGCCTCGGCCGGCCCTGCCCCGGCCCCTCCGACCGGGAGCAGAGAGCACGGCACCGTGGCATCTCCACCAGGTTCGGGCCCTTCGACCCTGTTCCCGACTCAGGACTGCAACCTACGGTGCAGTAACCACCCGCCCCCAGGCCTGAGAAGGGTCCACCTGTGACCACGCTGTCCCTGCCCGTCCCCGCATCGTTCCCGCCCCTGCCTCGTGTGATCCAGGGCGGGATGGGGATGGCGGTCTCGTCCTGGCGACTCGCGTCGGCCGTCGCGCGCACGGGGCAGCTCGGCCTGGTCTCGGGGACCGCGCTGGACCTCGTCCTGGCGCGCAGGCTGCAGAACGGCGACCGCGACGGCGCGGTCCGCAGGGCGCTCGACGCCTTCCCGGTGCCCCGGTTCGCCCAGCGGGTGCTCTCGCGCTACTTCCGCCCCGAGGGGCGCGGCGAGGGCCAGCCCTACGCTCCCGTGCCTCGCCTCGCACTCCGTCAGACCCGCCTGGCGCAGGAGCTCATGATCCTGGGGAGCTTCGTCGAGGTGTGGCTCGCCAAGGAGGGGCACGACGGGCAGGTGGGCATCAACTTCCTCGAGAAGATCCAGATGGCCGCGCCGGCGGCCGCCTACGGGTCGATGCTCGCCGGGGCGGACTACGTCGTGACCGGGGCGGGCATCCCCCGCGACATCCCGCACCTGCTGGACCGGCTCGCGGGTCATGAGGCCGTCCAGTTCCCGGTCGCGGTGGTCGGGGGCAGCCACCACACGGTCGATCTCGACCCCGACGCACTCCTCGGCGGGTCGCTGCCGCCCGTGACGCGGCCCACGTTCCTCGCCGTCGTCTCCGCGCACGCCCTGGCCGAGCACCTGGTGCGTGAGGACCGCACCCGGCCCGACGGCTTCGTGGTCGAGGGCCCTCCCGCCGGTGGGCACAACGCCCCTCCCCGCGGACGCCTGACGCTCGACGAGGCGGGGCAGCCGGTGTTCGGCCCACGCGACCAGGCCGACCTGACGAAGGTCGCCGCGATCGGGCTGCCGTTCTGGCTGGCGGGCGCACAGGGCACCCCGGAGGCGTTGGCCACCGCGTGCGAGGCCGGGGCGACGGGCATCCAGGTCGGCACGCTCTTCGCGCTCTCGACCGACTCGGGGCTCGATCCGGCCCTGCGTGAGGACGTGCTCGCGCGGCTGCGCGCCGGGACGCTCGACGTACGCACCGAGCCGCTCACCTCGCCGACCGGATTCCCGTTCAAGGTCGCCCAGCTCCCGGGCACCCTCTCGGCCGCGGACGTCGCGGCGGCGCGGCCCCGGCTGTGCGACCTGGGCTACCTCCGTACCCCGGTCGAGAAGGACGACGGCAAGGTCACCTATCGCTGCCCTGCGGAGCCGGCCCACATGTTCGAGCGCAAGGGCGGAGGGGCCGACGACGCCGTCGGCCGGTCGTGCCTGTGCAACTCGCTCGCGGCCGACGTCGGGCTCGGTCAGACACGTGCCGACGGGTACGTCGAGCTCCCCCTCGTCACCCTGGGGGCGGACGTCGTCGGCGCGGCACGGCTCGCGGAGCGGCACGTCGGCGCGTGGTCGGCCGGCGACGTGCTCGACTGGCTCCTCGACGGGAACGGGCCGGCACGACGGGCCTGACGACGAGCGGGGCGCCCGTGTCAGCCCACGTCCGGGCCACGACGAGACCTGACGCGCTTGAGCTGCGCCAAGAGGTCCCAGTCCGCAGGGCGCGCCTCGGGGGCGAACCAGCGTGCGCCCGCGCCGACCCAGGCCTTGCGTGCACGCAGCGCTGTGCGCCAGGAGACGTCCTCCACGCCGCTCTCGGATCCGCAGCAGTCACAGATGGCGGAGAGGGGGATTCCCCCGAGCCAGCATTCCTCGGTGCCTGCCGGGTCGGACCAGCCGCAGACCCTGCACGTCTCGTCGATGAGCATCGCAGGAAACTAGCATCTCGCCGGTACCCCGCGAGCGGTGGACCGGCTCCCGGACCGCACGTGCCCGCCCGCCCGTGAGCGCTGGCACGTGAGCACCAGCCCTGGCACGTGAGCACCAGCCACAGAGACGACGAAAGCTCGACCATCTTCCGATGATCGAGCTCTGCGTTGGTACCCCCAACGGGATTTGAACCCGTGTTACCGCCGTGAGAGGGCGGCGTCCTAGGCCGCTAGACGATGGGGGCCAGGACCGCTCCCCCACCCCGAAGGATGAGTGAGCGTCATCGAGGCCCGGTCATCTGACGATGGCCAGGCCTCGTACGTACCCCCAACGGGATTTGAACCCGTGTTACCGCCGTGAGAGGGCGGCGTCCTAGGCCGCTAGACGATGGGGGCCTAAGCTCGTCACCCCGAGGGGCGCCGTGCCGTTGAGAACTCTACTGCACGTTTCGTGTCGGTTTGACCGACTCGATGCGCTGCATGCTCTGCGCTGGGGTACCAGGACTCGAACCTAGAATGACGGTACCAGAAACCGTTGTGTTGCCAATTACACCATACCCCAAGGAGGTATCAGCGCCGCGCCCTCGTCCCGTTCCCGGGCCGCGGGTGAGCGCCTCACCGAGAGAAAACACTACCGGACACTTCCGGCCCGGCCAAATCGCCCTCGCGTCCCCCGCCCGCACGTGCCCCGCCGCGTCGGCCGGCCTCCCCCGCGCCGGCCGGCCGCGGTGGCAGCCCACCCCACGCCGCCCGGGACACGTCGTGCGTCAGATGTAGACCGCACCGCCCGGACGTGGCACCGTCGAAGACGTGAGCACCGACGACGCCCCGACCCCCGACCTTCCACGCGCCTCGCACGCCGAGCGCGCGTCCTCGTTCGGCGCCGGAGCGGGCGAGTATCGCGCCGTCCGGCCGTCCTACCCGGACGCCGCGATCGACTGGATGCTCCCCGCGGGCGCACGGCACGTGCTCGACCTCGCCGCGGGCACGGGCAAGCTCACCGAACGCCTCGTGGCGCGCGGGCTCCACGTGACCGCCGTCGAGCCCTCCGAGGGCATGCGCGCCGAGCTCCAGGACGCCGTGCCGGGGGCCCACGTCCTGCCCGGGACCGCCGAGCGCATCCCTCTCGAGGACGGGAGCGTCGACGCGGTCCTCGTCGCCCAGGCGTGGCACTGGTTCGACGTCGCCGTCGCCGTCCCGGAGATCGCGCGCGTCCTGCGTCCCGGCGGGCGCCTGGGCGTCGTGTGGAACGTCCGCGACCACACGGTCGACTGGGTCGAGAGCTTCACCGAGATCATCCATCGGGGCGACTCGCTCGAGCCGGTCCACCGGACGCCCACGATCGACGACGGCGACGGAGCCTTCGCACCGCTCGAGCACGCGACCTTCTCGTGGGAGGACCGCCTGCCGGCCGCGTCGCTGCGGACGCTCGCGTCCACGCGCAGCCATCTCCTGACCCTGCCGCCGAGCGAGCGCGACGAGCTGCTCGACGCCGTCGACCGGCTCGTGGCCACGCACCCGGCGCTCGCCGGCCGGTCCCAGATCGACCTCCCGTACCGCGCCGAGTGCTGGCGCGCGGACCGCGTCCGCGGCACCGACGCCGACGCGGTCGACGCGTGAGCGCCCAGCCGGAGGATCTCGCGACCACGCTTGCCCCTGGCCCCGTCACGCCCGACGACGTCCGCGCGGCCTCCCGTTGGCTCGCCGACGGCCTCGCGCGGCACCCCGACGCGGCCTTCGACGCGCAGGCGGGGCCCGTGCGGTGGTCGTGCTGGGCGACCGCCGAGCACGTCGTCGACGACCTCCTGGCCTACGCGCTCCAGGTCGCGGGCCTCCCCCTGCTCGACTACCTGCCCCTGGCGGGTCCCAAGGGCGAGGACGAGATCGCGCACGTCAAGCGCGAGGCCGGGCCGGCGGGCCTGGCCGAGGTCGTCGTCGCGGGCGGTGAGCTGCTCGCCGCCCAGGTCGCGGCCCGGCCCTCCACGGCCCGCGCCTACCACCCGTACGGGCTCTCGGACCCGGAGGGCTTCGCAGCCATGGGCGTCGTGGAGATCCTCGTCCACGGCCGGGACGTCTTCCAGGGCCTCACGGGCACGTCTCCGACGCCGCCCGAGGGCCTGAGCGCCCGGGTGCTGGCCCGGCTCTTCCCCGACCTGCCGCCCGCCGCACTCGGCCTTCCCCCGGACGACGCCCTCGTGTGGGCGACAGGCCGCAGCGACCTGCCCGGCCTGCCGCGACGGACCCGGTGGCGCTGGGACGCGAGCGTCCGGTAACCCACCGCCTCGTGGCGACGTCGGAGCGTCGTCGCCGCCAGCCCGGGGGTGTCGCGTCGGAGTGTCGGGTCGGGGGTGTCAGGTCGCCGTCACGGGGGCGTCACGTCAGGAGGAGGACTGCGACGAGGGAGGTCCCGGTCACCACCGCGGCCGACGCGGTGCCGAGCACGAGCGCGCGCCGCCCCGTGCGGACCAGGTGCGCGGCGTCGACCCCGAGGCCCATCGCGAACATCGCGGCGGTGAACAGCAGCGTGGTGACCATGGTCGTCACCTCGATGACGGACGCGGGCAGGACGCCCGTGCTCCGTACCAGCACGGCCACGAGGAAGCCGACGACGAAGAGCGGCACGGGTGGCGTCCGGCGGGCCGCCGAGGTCCCGGAGCCCCCCGCGGCGACCTCGACGTCCGCGGGCCGCGCCACACGCTCGCGCCGAGCCCTCAGCACCCCGGCCCCGGCCACGAGCGGGGCGAGGAGCACCACGCGGGCCAGCTTGCTCACGGTCGCGGTCGCGAGCGCGGCGGCCGAGACGGCGCCACCCGCGGTCACGACCTGCGCGACCTCCTGGACGCTCGCGCCGATCCACAGCCCCGCGCGGTCTTCGGCGAGGCCCAGCAGCCCGGCGAGCCACGGCAGGACGAAGATCGCGAGCGACCCGAAGATCGTCACGAGCGCGAGCGCGGTCGCCACGGCGTCGTCGGCCTCGCGGCGCGACTCCTCGCCGTCGCCGCTCCCGACGACTCCCTGCATCGCGGAGATCGCGGCTGCGCCGCAGATCGAGAACCCCGTCGCGACGAGCAGCGAGGTCACACGCGGCACGCGCAGGGCCCGTCCGAGCGCGAGCGTCGCGCTGAACGTCACGGCGACCGTGATCCCGACGACCGCGAGCCCCCGCCACCCGAGCGCGAGGACCTCGGGCAGCGAGAGCTGGAGACCCAGCAGCACGACGCCCGCGCGCAGGACACGCGTCGCGGTCCACCGCGTCCCCTCCTGGGTGCGGGACGTGAGGGCGGCGGCCCACCGTGCGACCCCGGCTCCCTGCCCGACGGCGCCGCTCGCGCCGCCCGCGCGCCGCAGGCTCCCGAGCAGCGAGCCGACGACGGCACCCACCAGGAGGGAGAGCACGAGCGGCGAGAGCGGGACCACCTGCGCGAGCAGGTGGGCGACGAGGGTCGCGACGGCGCAGAAGGCGAGCCCGGGGGCGGCGCGCCGGATCCAGGGTGCAGGGCTCTCGGTCGGGGCCGGGCTGCCGGTCGTCGCGAGGCGGTCGGGGGCGCGCGTCGCGCCCGGGGTGGGGGCTGCGAGGTCGTTCGTGGGGGTCATGTTTCCACCGTGCCGCGACCGGACCTGCGCCAGAAGGCCCACTTAACGACCTAGCCATAGGATGAGGCTATGACTGAGGCTGGCCAGCGAACCCCCGCGAGCACCGCTCCCCCACGCCGCGAGCGCACCTCGCTGGCCCTGCTCGAGCTGCTCGTCGCGACCGACCGGCACGGGTCCATCAGCGCGGCCGCCCGTGCGCTGGGGGTGTCGCAGCCCAGCGCCTCGGCCGGCATGCGGCGCCTCGAGAGGCACCTGGACCTCGAGCTCGTGACCCGCTCGACCCGTGGTGCCCGACTGACGGAGACGGGGCGCGCGACCGCGACCTGGGCCCGTGAGGTCATCGACGCCTCCGACCGGTTCGAGACCTCGGCCGCGGCACTCCGCGAGGCCCCCTCGGCCCGCATCCGGCTCGCGGCGAGCCTCACGATCGCCGAGTACCTCGCGCCCCGATGGCTCGCGACGCTCGCCGCTCCGCGAGCCGCGGGTGCCATCGTCGGCCCGGAGGACCCGCCCCCGGCCCCCGACGTCGAGCTGCTCGTCCGCAACTCGCGCACCGTCATGGACCTCGTCCTCGCCGACGCGGCCGACCTCGGGTTCATCGAGAGCTCGACCATGCGGCGCGGGCTCCGCAGCCGCACCCTCGCCCGCGACGAGCTGCTCGTCGTCGTCGCCCCCACGCACCCGTGGGCGTCCCGGAGGCGCCGCACCGCGACCGTCGACGAGCTGTTGGGCGGAGGCCTCGTGGTGCGCGAGCGCGGGTCCGGCACCCGGGAGACCCTCGAGAAGTCGCTGCTCGCGACGGGTGCTCGGCTACCGGAGCACCTGCCCCACCTGGGGTCGACCGCGTCCCTCAAGACCGCCGTGCAGTACGGCGGGGCCGTCGCCGTGCTGTCCCGGCTCACCGTGGCCGACGACCTCGCACGAGGGTCGCTCGTGCAGGTCGACGTGCCCGGCCTGGACCTGTCCCGGCGGCTGCGCATGATCTGGAAGGACGGCACCGAGCTGACGGCGGCGGCACGGCGCATCGCGGCGGTCGCGACCGCGAGGTAGAACGGGCTGCGCGAGGTGGAACGCACCGCGCACCACCTCGATGCAGCACGTTCCACCTCGCCGTCCGACGAGCGGTCAGCGGCCGTCGAGCACCAGGTCGCCGACCTCGTCGAGGCTCGCCACGACGTGGACACCGGCCGCTCGCGCGACCTCGGGGTCCTCCTCGGCCGGGCCGCCGCGCCGGGTCCCCGGCCGGTCGATCCACACGCCCGTCAGCCCGGCAGCGGCGGCCGCGCGGGCGTCGACGTCGAGCTCGTCGCCCACGTAGACCGTGCGGGCCGGGTCGGTGCCCAGGCGCGCGCACGCCTCGACGAAGACCCGCGGGTCGGGCTTGCCGAAGCCCAGGGTGTCGACGCCCACGAGCATCGGCACCTCGGACAGCCCCGACCGCGACAGCTTGTCCGTCTGGAGCGCGACGGCCGCGTTCGACAGGGCCCCCACCCGCACCCCCGCGGCGGCGAGCCGCTGGAGGACGGGAGCGGCGTCGTCGTGCGCGCGCCAGCTCTCCTCGAACGTGCCCCAGAAGACCGACTTCCAACCCGCGTACCCGTCCTCGTCGAGGACCGCACCGCCGAACGTCTCCTGGAGCTCGTTCGCGCGCAGCATGCGCTGCCCGTCGAACGTCAGCTCGCCGCGCGTGTACGCCCGGTACCAGCCGTGCGGGTCGCTGCGCCACAGCGCCAGGACCTCGCCGTACCGCTCGACGGGCAGGTGCGGCAGGTACACCGCGCACACCGCGTCGATCGCGAGCGCGAACGCGCCGCGGGTGTCGACGAGCGTGTCGTCGACGTCGAACAGGACGCCGTCGACCGCGCCCGGCGCCGCTCCCCCGCCGGGGC
>NZ_JBHUAD010000162.1:0-8944 GCF_042789955.1 Oerskovia sp. NPDC056781 | reverse complement strand
ACTAGTTGTTTTCGGGGGTGCGGTCGTCGCTGCTTACCTCTGTGGCGGGCCCCCAACCCCACTCTCCCTCCTGCCACTTTTTTTTATCGGTTCGGGGGGGGGGGGGCGTGTAAACCACCCCCCCCCCCGCCACCCGACACTCTGTAGCACCTCCACCGCGCCGGCCGGGACGAACCCCGGACAGGCCGGCAGACGAAGGAAGTAGGACCACCTTGCTCGACGTCAATGTCTTCGACGAGCTGCGTATCGGACTGGCCACGGCAGACGACATCCGTGACTGGTCTCACGGCGAGGTCAAGAAGCCTGAGACCATCAACTACCGCACCCTCAAGCCCGAGAAGGACGGACTCTTCTGCGAGAAGATCTTCGGCCCCACCCGGGACTGGGAGTGCTACTGCGGCAAGTACAAGCGCGTGCGCTTCAAGGGCATCATCTGCGAGCGCTGCGGCGTCGAGGTGACGCGCTCGAAGGTGCGCCGTGAGCGCATGGGCCACATCGAGCTCGCCGCCCCCGTCACGCACATCTGGTTCTTCAAGGGTGTGCCCTCCCGCCTCGGTTACCTCCTCGACCTGGCGCCGAAGGACCTCGAGAAGGTCATCTACTTCGCCGCCTACATGATCACGTCGGTCGACGTCGAGGGCCGTCAGGAAGACCTCCCCAACCTCCAGAACGAGATCGACCTGGAGAAGAAGGAGATCACGGACCGTCGCGACAACGACATCAACACCCGTGCCCAGAAGCTCGAGGCCGACCTGGCCGCGCTCGAGGCCGAGGGCGCTCGCGCCGACGCCCGCCGCAAGGTCCGCGACTCGGCCGAGCGCGAGATGGCGTCGATCCGCAAGCGGTCCGACGCCGAGCTCGACCGCCTGGACCAGGTCTGGGACCGCTTCAAGAACCTCAAGGTCGCCGACCTCGAGGGCGACGAGATGCTCTACCGCGCCCTCCAGGACCGCTACGGGAACTACTTCGAGGGCTCGATGGGCGCCGCGGCGATCCAGAAGCGTCTCCAGGACTTCGACCTGGTCGCCGAGGCCGAGCTCCTGCGCGAGATCATCCGCAGCGGCAAGGGCCAGAAGAAGACCCGTGCGCTCAAGCGCCTCAAGGTCGTCAACGCGTTCCTGACCACCACCAACTCGCCCACGGGCATGGTGCTGGACGCCGTCCCGGTCATCCCGCCGGACCTGCGCCCCATGGTGCAGCTCGACGGTGGCCGCTTCGCGACCTCGGACCTGAACGACCTGTACCGCCGCGTGATCAACCGGAACAACCGCCTCAAGCGTCTGCTCGACCTGGGCGCTCCGGAGATCATCGTCAACAACGAGAAGCGCATGCTGCAGGAAGCTGTGGACTCGCTCTTCGACAACGGCCGTCGTGGTCGCCCGGTCACGGGCCCCGGCAACCGTCCGTTGAAGTCGATCTCCGACATGCTCAAGGGCAAGCAGGGTCGTTTCCGTCAGAACCTGCTCGGCAAGCGTGTCGACTACTCGGGCCGTTCGGTCATCGTGGTCGGCCCGCAGCTCAAGCTGCACCAGTGCGGTCTGCCCAAGCAGATGGCCCTCGAGCTCTTCAAGCCCTTCGTGATGAAGCGCCTCGTGGACCTGAACCACGCGCAGAACATCAAGAGCGCCAAGCGCATGGTCGAGCGTGCCCGTCCGGTCGTGTGGGACGTCCTCGAAGAGGTCATCACCGAGCACCCCGTGCTGCTCAACCGTGCACCCACGCTGCACCGTCTCGGCATCCAGGCCTTCGAGCCCCAGCTGGTCGAGGGCAAGGCCATCCACCTGCACCCGCTCGTGTGTGCCGCGTTCAACGCGGACTTCGACGGTGACCAGATGGCCGTGCACCTGCCGCTGTCGGCCGAGGCCCAGGCCGAGGCGCGCATCCTCATGCTCTCGAGCAACAACATCCTGAAGCCGTCGGACGGCCGTCCGGTGACCATGCCCTCGCAGGACATGATCATCGGTCTGTACCACCTGACGAACGACAAGAAGGACGCCGAGGGCGCGGGGCGCGCGTTCAGCTCGGTCGCCGAGGCCATCATGGCCTTCGACGCCGGCTCGCTGGACCTGAACGCCGAGGTCAGCATCCGCATGGACGGTCTGGTCTTCGCCGAGGGCGAGGCCCCTGAGGGCTTCGTCCCCGGAGAGCCTTTCGTCTTCGGGACGACCCTCGGCCGCGCGCTCTTCAACGAGACGCTGCCCGTCAGCTACGGCTACGTGAACGGCATCGTCGACAAGAAGAAGCTCTCGACGATCGTCAACGAGCTCGCCGAGACCTACCCCAAGGTCGAGGTCGCTGCCTCGCTCGACGCGCTCAAGGAGGCCGGTTTCCGCTGGGCCACCCGTTCGGGTGTCACCATCGCCATCTCCGACGTCGCGACCCCCGCGGCGAAGGCGGCGATCCTGGAGGAGCACGAGGCTCGTGCCCTGAAGGTGCAGCAGGAGTACGACCGCGGTCTGATCACCGACGACGAGCGTCGCCAGGAGCTCATCGAGATCTGGACGCAGGCCACCGACAAGGTCGCGACCGCGATGCGTGCGAGCTTCCCGGAGCGCAACACCGTCTACACGATGGTGGGCTCGGGAGCTCGTGGTAACTGGATGCAGGTCCGTCAGATCGCCGGTATGCGCGGCCTCGTGGCGAACCCGAAGGGTGAGATCATCCCTCGCCCGATCAAGTCCAACTACCGCGAGGGCCTCTCGGTCCTCGAGTACTTCATCGCGACGCACGGTGCCCGCAAGGGCCTCGCCGACACCGCTCTGCGCACCGCCGACTCGGGCTACCTGACCCGTCGTCTGGTCGACGTGTCGCAGGACGTCATCGTCCGCGAGGAGGACTGCGGCACCGAGCGTGGCCTGACGCTGCCCGTGGGCGAGAAGATCGGCGACCGTCTGGTCCGTCACGACAAGGTCGAGACGAGCATCTACTCGCGCACCCTCGCCTCCGACGTGGAGGACGCGGACGGCAACGTCATCGCCAAGGCGGGGGACGACGCCGGTGACCTGGTCATCGACGCCCTGCTCGCGGCCGGGATCGACACGGTCAAGGTCCGCTCGGTCCTGACCTGCGAGTCCCGCGTCGGCACGTGCGCCAAGTGCTACGGCCGCTCGCTGGCCACCGGCAAGCTCGTCGACATCGGCGAGGCCGTCGGCATCATCGCGGCCCAGTCGATCGGTGAGCCCGGCACGCAGCTGACGATGCGTACCTTCCACACCGGTGGTGTGGCCTCCGCGGACGACATCACGCAGGGTCTGCCCCGTGTGACCGAGCTCTTCGAGGCACGTACCCCGAAGGGTGAGGGCCCCATCGCGGAGTTCTCGGGTCGCATCACGATCGACGAGGCGGAGCGCACGCGCCGCATCGTCCTGACCCCCGACGACGGCTCCGAGGAGCTGGCCTACCCGGTGACGAAGCGTTCGCGCCTCCTCGTCAGCGACGGCGATCACGTCGAGGTCGGCACCCAGCTCGTCCAGGGCGCCGTCGACCCGAAGAAGGTCCTGCGCATCCTCGGCCCCCGCGCCACCCAGAAGCACCTGGTGGACGAGGTCCAGGAGGTCTACCGCTCCCAGGGCGTGGACATCCACGACAAGCACATCGAGGTCATCGTGCGGCAGATGCTGCGTCGCGTGACCGTGCTGGACTCGGGCGACTCGCAGCTCCTGCCGGGCGAGCTCGCCGAGCGTGGCCGCTTCGAGGACGCCAACCGTCGCGCGGTGTCGGAAGGTGGCCAGCCGGCTTCCGGCCGTCCCGAGCTGATGGGCATCACGAAGGCGTCTCTCGCGACCGACTCGTGGCTGTCGGCGGCCTCCTTCCAGGAGACGACGCGTGTCCTCACCGAGGCGGCGATGAGCGGTCGTCGTGACCCGCTCCTCGGCCTCAAGGAGAACGTCATCCTCGGTAAGCTCATCCCGGCCGGTACGGGTCTGCCCCGTTACCGCAACGTCGAGGTCGAGCCGACCGAGCAGGCCAAGACGGAGCTCTACCCGAGCTTCGGCTACGACGAGATCGACTTCCAGGGGCTCGGCATGGGCTCCGGCGAGGCGATCCCGCTCGAGGACCTGGACTTCGGCGACTACCGCTGATCCCGGTGCCGTGACCCGACGACCCTGCGTCGTCGGGCCACGGCGGACCGAGTAGCACAGGGGGTGGCCCCGGCGCGCAGGACGCGCCGGGACCACCCCTTCGCTCTTTGACTACCTGCCGCGTGGCAGGTAACGTAGTAGACCGTGCCCGCGCCGTCGTGCACGCTGTGTCGATTCCAGCGTGCCGATGTGAGTGCGCGAGCATTCCGGTGCTGAACTCTTCGGCCGATCCTCGGATCGGTCGCGAGCCCAGCCCGGACCATCGAGCCGGTGGTACGTGGCGATTGCGACGCTCTGCGTCGCAGGTGCCGTTTGCCGTCGGCGCCCACAGCCCGTTGAGACCACCGCCGGGGATCACCCCGGTCCAGCTCGAGAAGACACGGAGACGTAGTGCCTACGATCCAGCAGCTCGTCCGCAAGGGGCGGACCTCGAAGGCAGGGAAGTCCAAGACTCCCGCCCTCAAGGGTTCCCCGCAGCGGCGTGGTGTGTGCACGCGTGTGTACACCACCACCCCCAAGAAGCCGAACTCCGCACTGCGCAAGGTCGCACGCGTGAAGCTCTCGTCCCAGATCGAGGTCACCGCGTACATCCCCGGTGTCGGCCACAACCTCCAGGAGCACTCCATCGTGCTCGTCCGCGGCGGTCGTGTGAAGGACCTCCCCGGTGTCCGCTACAAGATCGTCCGTGGCGCACTCGACACCCAGGGCGTCAAGAACCGCAAGCAGGCTCGCAGCCGCTACGGTGCCAAGAAGGAGAAGAGCTAATGCCTCGTAAGGGCCCCGCCCCGAAGCGGCCGCTCATCGTCGACCCTGTCTACGGTTCCCCGGTCGTCACCCAGCTCATCAACAAGGTCCTCCTGGACGGCAAGAAGTCGACCGCCGAGGCGATCGTCTACGGTGCCCTCGAGGGTGTCCGCGCGAAGACCGACGGCGACCCCGTCGTCGTCCTCAAGCGTGCTCTCGAGAACGTGCGCCCGGCCCTCGAGGTCCGTTCGCGCCGTGTCGGTGGCGCGACCTACCAGGTCCCCGTCGAGGTGCGCCCCACGCGTTCCACGACGCTCGCGCTGCGCTGGCTCACGGACTACTCGCGCGCTCGTCGCGAGAAGACCATGACCGAGCGCCTCATGAACGAGATCCTCGACGCGAGCAACGGCCTCGGTGCCGCGGTCAAGCGTCGTGAGGACATGCACAAGATGGCCGAGTCCAACAAGGCCTTCGCGCACTACCGCTGGTAGTCCGCCCGACCGGCCCTGGGGGTTCACCCCCGGGGCCGTCGGCGGGTCCGGCCGGCTTCGGTAGAAGCAGCGCCCCCGACTCAACCCACACAAAGGGGAAGTACCCGTGGCACTTGACGTGCTGACCGACCTGAACAAGGTCCGCAACATCGGCATCATGGCCCACATCGATGCCGGTAAGACCACGACCACCGAGCGCATCCTGTTCTACACCGGGGTGAACTACAAGATCGGTGAGACGCACGACGGCGCATCGACGACCGACTGGATGGAGCAGGAGAAGGAGCGCGGCATCACGATCACGTCTGCCGCCGTGACCTGCTTCTGGAACAAGAACCAGATCAACATCATCGACACCCCCGGCCACGTGGACTTCACGGTCGAGGTCGAGCGCTCCCTGCGTGTGCTCGACGGCGCTGTTGCTGTCTTCGACGGCAAGGAGGGCGTCGAGCCCCAGTCCGAGACCGTCTGGCGCCAGGCCGACAAGTACAACGTCCCGCGCATCTGCTTCGTCAACAAGATGGACAAGCTCGGCGCGGACTTCTACTTCACGGTCGACACGATCGTGAACCGCCTCAAGGCCAAGCCGCTGGTCATCCAGCTGCCGATCGGCTCCGAGAGCGAGTTCACGGGCGTCGTCGACCTGCTCGAGATGCGCGCACTCGTGTGGCGCGGCGAGACGAAGATGGGCGAGGCCTACGAGATCGAGGAGATCCCCGCGGACCTCCTCGAGAAGGCGCAGACCTACCGTGCCGAGCTCGTCGAGAACGTCGCCGAGGCCGACGAGGAGCTCCTCGAGAAGTACCTCAACGGTGAAGAGCTGACGATCGCGGAGATCAAGTCCGCGATCCGTAAGCTCACCGTCTCGGGCGAGGCCTTCCCGGTGCTCTGCGGCTCCGCGTTCAAGAACAAGGGCGTCCAGCCCATGCTCGACGCGGTCATCGACTTCCTGCCGTCGCCCCTCGACGTCCCGGCCATCAACGGCCACGACGTCAAGGACGAGGAGAAGATCGTCGAGCGCCACCCCGACGCCACGGAGCCGTTCTCGGCCCTCGCGTTCAAGGTCGCCTCGCACCCGTTCTTCGGCAAGCTGACGTACGTCCGCGTCTACTCCGGCCAGGTCACGCCGGGCACCCAGGTGCTCAACGCGACCAAGGGCAAGAAGGAGCGTCTGGGCAAGATCTTCCAGATGCACTCCAACAAGGAGAACGCGGTCGAGCTCGGCAGCGCCGGCCACATCTACGCGTTCATCGGCCTCAAGGACACGACGACCGGTGACACCCTGTGTGACATCGCGAACCCGGTCGTCCTCGAGTCGATGACCTTCCCGGAGCCCGTCATCGACGTGGCCATCGAGCCCAAGACGAAGGCCGACCAGGAGAAGCTCTCGGTCGCCATCCAGAAGCTCGCCGAGGAGGACCCGACCTTCCGCGTCAAGCTCGACGAGGAGACCGGCCAGACCGTCATCGGCGGCATGGGCGAGCTCCACCTCGACATCCTCGTCGACCGCATGCGTCGCGAGTTCAACGTCGAGGCCAACGTCGGCAAGCCGCAGGTCGCGTACCGCGAGACGATCCGCCGTACCGCGGAGAAGATCGACTACACGCACAAGAAGCAGACCGGTGGTTCGGGGCAGTTCGCCAAGGTGCAGGTCACCTTCGAGCCTCTCGACCTGACCGAGGGCGGCGAGCTCTACGAGTTCAAGAACGCCGTCACCGGTGGTCGCATCCCGCGTGAGTACATCCCGTCGGTCGACGCCGGTATCCAGGCCGCCCTCCAGCTGGGTGTGCTCGCCGGCTTCCCGCTCGTGGGCGTGAAGGCTACGCTCATCGACGGCGCGTACCATGATGTCGACTCTTCGGAGATGGCGTTCAAGATTGCCGGCTCGATGGTCCTCAAGGAGGGCGTCAAGCGGGCGGACCCGGTTCTGCTGGAGCCGGTCATGGCGGTCGAGGTGCGTACGCCCGAGGAGTACATGGGCGACGTGATCGGTGACCTCAACTCTCGTCGCGGCATGATCCAGTCCATGGAGGACGCGACGGGTGTGAAGGTCGTCCGTGCTCAAGTACCGTTGTCCGAGATGTTCGGGTACATCGGTGACCTGCGGTCGAAGACCCAGGGTCGCGCTGTGTACTCGATGTCATTCGACAGCTACGCCGAGGTTCCTCGGAACGTTGCCGAAGAGATCATCAAGAAGACCCGGGGCGAGTGAGTCCCCACAGGTCGAAGACCCTGTAACAACCATCAACCTGTAGCGACCCGCACGCCCCGCAGATGTCTTGTGCATCTGCATCGTTCGGCACAACTACCCAAGTCCCAGGAGGACCCCAGTGGCGAAGGCCAAGTTCGAGCGGACCAAGCCGCACGTCAACGTCGGAACCATCGGTCACGTCGACCACGGTAAGACGACGCTGACGGCAGCGATCTCGAAGGTGCTGCACGACAAGTTCCCGGACGTGAACCCCGAGTTCAAGTTCGACGAGATCGACAAGGCGCCGGAAGAGAAGCAGCGCGGTATCACGATCAACATCGCGCACATCGAGTACGAGACGGACAAGCGTCACTACGCTCACGTCGACGCTCCCGGTCACGCCGACTACATCAAGAACATGATCACCGGTGCTGCTCAGATGGACGGCGCGATCCTCGTGGTCGCGGCGACCGACGGCCCGATGGCCCAGACGCGTGAGCACGTTCTGCTCGCCCGCCAGGTGGGTGTCCCCTACCTGCTGGTCGCGCTGAACAAGTCCGACATGGTCGAGGACGAGGAGATCCTCGAGCTCGTCGAGATGGAGGTGCGCGAGCTCCTCTCCTCGCAGGGCTTCGACGGTGACGAGGCCCCCGTGGTCCGCGTCTCCGGTCTGAAGGCTCTCGAGGGCGACCCCGAGTGGGTCAAGTCCGTCGAGGCGCTCATGGAGGCCGTGGACGAGAACGTCCCCGAGCCCGTCCGTGAGCTCGACAAGCCCTTCCTCATGCCCGTCGAGGACGTCTTCACGATCACCGGTCGTGGAACCGTCGTCACCGGCAAGGTCGAGCGCGGCACCCTCGCGGTCAACTCCGAGGTCGAGATCGTCGGCATCCGCAACCCGCAGAAGACCACGGTCACGGGTATCGAGACGTTCCACAAGCAGATGGACGAGGCTCAGGCCGGCGACAACACCGGTCTGCTGCTCCGCGGCATCAAGCGCGAGGACGTCGAGCGCGGCCAGGTCGTCGTCAAGCCGGGTTCGATCACCCCGCACACCGACTTCGAGGCTCAGGTCTACATCCTGGGCAAGGACGAGGGTGGGCGTCACAACCCGTTCTTCTCGAACTACCGTCCGCAGTTCTACTTCCGCACCACGGACGTCACCGGCGTCATCACGCTGCCCGAGGGCACCGAGATGGTCATGCCCGGCGACAACACCGAGATGACGGTCGAGCTGATCCAGCCGATCGCCATGGAGGAGGGCCTCGGCTTCGCCATCCGTGAGGGCGGCCGTACGGTCGGATCGGGCCGTGTCACGAAGATCATCAAGTGATCTTCTGATCCCCTGATCCATCCCGGCAGCACCTGAGCCTCGCGCTCGGGGGCCCGGGGAGGATTGACCGAAGGGCCCGGGTACCGCAAGGTACCCGGGCCCTTCG
>NZ_JBHUAD010000161.1:0-9012 GCF_042789955.1 Oerskovia sp. NPDC056781 | reverse complement strand
CCCCTTTGCGGGGCCCCCCCGCCCCGCGGGGGGCGCCCGCGGCCCAGGCCAGCAGGTCCTCGACCTGCGGGTGGTGGCTCACGTGCTGGTAGCGGTCCGTGACCATGGCGCCGCGACGGTTCCAGCGGCGCCGCCCCACGATGTGCACCCCGGCCGCGTTGAACGCGTTCGCGGTGCGCACGACCGAGCCGATGTTGAGGTCGTGGCCCCAGTTCTCGATCGCGACGTGCAGGCGCCGGTCGCGCGGCCTGCGCGCGTCCATGTCCGCGACGACGGCCTCGACCGTCCAGTAGCGGTACGCGTCCACGACGTTGCGGCGGTCGCCGTGCTCCAGGAGCTCGACGTCGTAGCGCGGGTCGGTCGGCCATGCCGCCCTGCCTCCGGGCCAGGGGCCGACGCCCACCTCGACCTCGTCCTCGCCGCGGCGTGCGGTGGTGTCGGTGGTGTCCGCCCCCGGGGCGTCGGACGGCGTGCGGTGCGCGGAGGTCTCGGTCACCTCCCCATTCTCCCCGGCCCCGCTCGGTACCCGGGCCGGGTGGTCCTGGGCGGGTGGCGCCGGGGCCGGGCCGGGTGGTCCTGGGCGGGTGGCGCCGGGGCCGGGCCGGGCGGGCCTGGCCGGGTGGCGCCGGGCCCGGGCCGGGCGGGCCTGGCCGGGCGATCCCCCCACGATGTTCACGGTCACGCCACGTGGGTCCGGGCCCGCGCGACGGCGCGCCGACTACGCTGGGTGCGTGCTCACCGACCTGCTCACGTCCACGCTGCCCGACGCCACGGCCGCGCTCTCTGCCGTCGACGGGAGCCACGTGGTCGCCCTCGGGCCCGACTGGCTCGACGCGCGGAACATGATCAGCGGGTTCATCGAACGCTTCGGCGTCTACGCGGTGTTCGGCATCGTCGCCGTGGTCTTCATCGAGACCGGTCTGCTGTTCCCGTTCCTGCCCGGTGACTCGCTGCTCTTCACCGCGGGCCTCCTGGTCGCGCAGGACGAGCTGAACCTGTCGATCTGGCTCGTGTGCGGCATGATCTTCGCCGCCGCGTTCCTGGGGGACCAGCTCGCCTACCTGATCGGGAACAAGATCGGTCCGCGGCTCTTCAAGCCCGACGCCCGCGTCCTGAAGACCAAGTACATCGACCAGGCGCACGACTACTTCGAGCGCTTCGGCGGTCGCACGGTCATCCTCGCGCGGTTCGTCCCCTTCCTGCGGACGTTCGCGCCGGTCGCCGCCGGCATGAGCGGCATGCGCTACCGCACGTTCGTGGTCTACAACCTCATCGGCGCGTTCGTCTGGGGCGTCGGCGTGACGCTCCTCGGCTACTGGCTGGGCAGCGTCCAGTTCGTCAACGACCACATCGAGACGATCCTCGTGCTCATCGTCGCGATCTCCGTGATCCCCGTCGTGATCGAGGTCCTGCGCGCCCGCCGGGAGTCCCGGCGGGTCACGGCCGAGGGCACGGGCGCCCTGACGGACGCCGCGACCGTCTCCGAGCTCGCCACCGCCTCCGCGACGCCCGCAACGTCGACCAGCGGTGAGGCCGCTGCGGCCCCCGCCGACCCGAGCACCGCCCCGGCGCCGGGGCCCGAGACGTCGACGGGCACCGTCGAGCACACCCCAGGAGAGGACCACCGATGACCCGCGTGATCGAGAGCTGGCTCACCGACATGGACGGCGTGCTCGTCCACGAGGGCCACGCCATCCCCGGCGCCCCGGAGTTCATCCGGGCCCTGCGGGACAAGGAGCGCCCGTTCCTCATCCTCACGAACAACTCGATCTTCACGGCCCGTGACCTGCGTGCGCGCCTCGCGACCTCGGGCATCGAGGTGCCCGAGGAGTCGATCTGGACGTCCGCGCTGGCCACCGCGCAGTTCCTGAGCGACCAGGTCCCGGGTGGCAGCGCGTACGCGATCGGCGAGGCAGGCCTCACGACGGCGCTCTACGAGGCCGGGTACACGCTCACCGAGTCCGACCCCGACTACGTGGTCCTCGGCGAGACGCGCACCTACTCGTTCGAGGCCATCACCAAGGCCGTGCGCCTGATCCTGGGCGGCTCGCGCTTCATCTGCACCAACCCGGACACGACCGGCCCCTCGCAGCAGGGGCCGCTGCCCGCCACGGGCGCGGTCGCGGCCATGATCACGGCAGCGACGGGGCGCGAGCCCTACTTCGTGGGCAAGCCCAACCCCATGATGTTCCGGTCCGCGCTCAACCGGATCGACGCGCACTCCGAGACGACCGCGATGATCGGCGACCGCATGGACACCGACGTCGTCGCAGGCATCGAGGCGGGGCTCTACACGTACCTCGTCATGACGGGCTCGACCAAGCTCCACGAGGTCGACACCTTCCCGTTCCGGCCCAGCAAGGTCGTCGACTCGATCGCGGACCTCGTCGACCGCATCTGAGCCTCCTCCGGCGGCCGGCCCTGCTCGAGGGCCGGCGTGCCGACCGGTGGCCCTGCCGCCCGTGGGCGACCCCGCCGCCCCTCCCCCGGACAGCGCACCGCCCCGGCCCCCCGACCAGCTCGGGGTACCGGGGCGGCGGTCCGTGTGCCGCGGTTCAGGCCTTGACGGCCAGGACCGGGCAGTTCGCCCGCAGCAGGATCTGCTGAGGCGTCGAGCCGAGCACGAGCTTGCCCACCGGGGTCCGGCGGCGCAGGCCGACGACGATGAGCTCGGCGTCGACCTCGTCGGCGACCTCGAGGACCACGTCGGCCGGCAGGGCGCCGGACTTCAGGTGGCGCACCTCGTGGCCGACCTGCGCCTCGTCGAGGATCTCGATGACGTGGGCCAGCTCGGCCTCGTCGGCCCACCGGGGGTCGACGAGCCGGTCCGCCCGGGTCGCGTTGACGATCACGACCTTCGACCCGAGCAGCGCGGCCGACCGGCCCGCTGAGCGAGCGGTGGCGGTTCCGAGGTCGCCGGGCGCGTAGGCGAGGACGACGGTCATCAGTTCACCTCCTGCGACTGGGATTCTTCACGAATCTCCTCGCCGAGCCGGGACAGCTCGGCGTTGGCACGCTTCTCACGGCTCTTGAGCCACAGGCCCAGGCCCACGATCACCAGGATCGAGACGTAGGCGGTGGCCGCGAACGGGCTCGTCACGAGGTAGGAGAGGTCTCCCTGGCTGATGGTCAGGGAGCGCCTCAGGCGGTCCTCGGCCATGGGGCCGAGGATCATGCCGACCACCATGGGGGCCACGGGGTAGCCGTAGCGCCGCATGAAGAAGCCGACAACACCGATGACGAGCAGGATGAGCACGTCGATCGGGGAGAAGTTGAGCGCATAGGACCCGAGCGCCCCGAACAGCAGGATGCCCGCGTACAGGTAGTGCCGGGGGATCTGGAGGACCTTGACCCACATGCCGACGAGCGGCAGGTTCAGGACGATCAGCATGAGGTTGCCGATGTAGAGGCTCGCGATGAGCGCCCACACGAGCGACGACTGCGTCTGGAAGAGCATCGGGCCCGGCTGGATCCCGTACGACTGGAACGCGACGATGATGATGGCCGCGGTCGCCGTCGTGGGGAGCCCCAGGGTCAGGAGGGGGACGAGGACGCCCGAGGCCGCGGCGTTGTTCGCCGACTCCGGGCCTGCGACGCCCTCGATGGCCCCCTTGCCGAACTGGTCCTTGTGCTTGCCCGCGAGCTTGCGCTCGGTCGCGTACGACAGGAACGTCGCCACGTCGGCGCCACCGGCCGGGATGGTCCCGACGGGGAAGCCGATCGCGGTGCCGCGGAGCCAGGGCTTCCACGAGCGGCGCCAGTCCTCGGGCTTCATCCAGGAGCGCCACCCCTTCTCGACCGGGATGACGTGCACCGGCCCGTGCCGCAGGCGAGAGGCGACGTAGAGCGCCTCGCCCACTGCGAACAGGCCCACGGCGACGATGACGACGCTGAGACCGTCGGCGAGGTTCGGGACGCCGAACGTGAAGCGCTGCTGCCCGGTCAGTGTGTCCGTGCCCATGAGCCCCAGGAACAGGCCGAGGGCCAGCGCGACCATGCCGCGCGAGACCGACTTGCCGAGGAGCGCTCCCACCGTGATGAAGGCGACGATCATGAGCGCGAAGTAGTCGGGTTCCCCGAGCTGGACCGCCCACTTCGCCATGACGGGTGCGACGAGCGTCAGGAGCACGGTCGCGATGGTGCCCGCGACGAACGACCCGATCGCGGCCGTGGCGAGCGCTGCGGCGCCGCGTCCGAGCCGAGCCATCTTGTGGCCCTCGAGCGCGGTCACGATCGAGGCGGACTCGCCCGGGGTGTTCAGCAGGATCGAGGTCGTCGACCCGCCGTACATGCCGCCGTAGTAGATGCCCGCGAACACGATGATCGCGGCCGTCGCGTCGAGCGAGTACGTCAGGGGAAGGAGCAGCGCGATGGTCATGGCGGGGCCGATGCCCGGCAGGACGCCGACCGCCGTCCCGATGAAGACGCCGAACAGCGCGTAGAGCAGGTACATGGGCTGCGCGACCGTCGCGAAGCCCTCCATCAGTGCGGAGAGGTTATCCACGGAACAAGCTCACCCCTTCGAGGAACGGGCCGGGGGGCAGCGACAGGCCGAGCAGTCCGCCGAAGACGAGCTGGACGACGAGCGCGAGGACGACGGCGAGCGCGATCGCGCGCCACCACGGGCGCGCGCCGAGCACGATCGCCGACCCGCCGAAGAGCAGCGTCGCCGCCACCGGCCAGCCGGCGAGGTTGATCGTGTAGACGTGCGCCACGAAGATGACGCCGAGGAGCGCGACCGTCTTCCAGTCGGTCCTGACGTTCGGGTCGACGTCCTCGCCGTCGTCCTCCTCGCCGAACCTCCCGCGCAGGAGCCCGATCAGCACGAGGACGCCCGAGATCAGCAGCAGGCCGCCGACGAGGTACGGGAAGGCGCGAGGGCCCATGGTCCCCGCCGACCCCGGGACCACGATGGTCCCGGCGTCGACGATCACGAACACGCCGAGCGCCACGGTGACCCCGGCGACGACGTACTCGCCGATCCGCCGCCTGGGGGCCGCGACGGTGTGCGCCGCAGCGGCCCCCGACGGCCCGGTCCCGCCGGTGAGCGGGACCTCTTCGGTCACCGGGTCCTGGCCGCGCGGGTCGGCGCGACGGCCCGTGACGACCTGGGGGGAGGCCCCGCCCGGTGCGGGGGATTCACCGGGCGGGACGACAGAGGACGGGGACATGTCAGATGACCAGACCGATGTCCTGCAGGACCGCCTGGATGTCGGCGATGTTCTGCTGGAGGTAGTCGTCGAAGTCGGCGCCGGTGACGAACGCGTCCGCCCAGCCCTTCTCCTCGAGCGTGGCCTGCCACTCGTCGGACGCGTGGAGCTCCGTGAGGACGGCCTCGAGCGCGGCGCGCTCCTCGTCCGTGATGTCGGCGGGGGCGAGCACGCCACGCCAGTTGGTGAGGTCGAAGCCATAGCCCGCGTCGTGGAGCGTGGGGACGTCGGGGAGAGCCTCGACCTTCTCGGGGCTCGTGACCGCGAGCGCGCGGACCGTGCCCGCGTTGACCTGCTCGACGTACTCGCCCACGCCGGAGATCCCGGCGCTGACCTTGTTGCCCAGGAGGGCGGCGAGGGACTCGCCACCGCCCGAGTACGCGACGTAGTTGAGCGTGTCGACGAGCTTCTCCGACGGGACGCCGGCCTGCTTGAGGAGCATCCCCGCGAGGATGTGGTCCGCGCCGCCTGCCGACCCACCGGTGACGGTGACGTCCTTGCCGTTGGCGACGATGTCGTCCACGAGCTCCTTGAGCGTCGTGTACTTGGACGCGGCCGGCACGACGATGACGAGCGGCTCCTCCGTGAGCCGCGCGATCGGCGTCGTGTCCTCGATGCGGGCCTGGGACTTGTTGGTCTCGACCGCACCGACCATGACGAGCCCGGTGACCATGAGGGTGTTGGGCTCCTTGACGTTCGCGAGGGACGCCAGCCCGACGGTCCCGCCCGCGCCGCCCACGTTGGTCACGTTGATGGTCTTCGCCAGCCCGGTGGCCTGCAGCTCCTTCTGGAGCGCGCGGCCGGTCTGGTCCCAGCCGCCGCCGGGGTCTGCGGGGACGATGATGTCGAGCGAGGCCAGGCCGACCGCGGCGGGCTTGTCGCTGCCCTCTGCGGCCGGGGCCTCGTCACCCGAGGCGAGTCCTGCGCAGGCGCTGAGGGCGAGGGCGAGACTCGTGAGTGCTGCTGCGCCGACCAGGCGGCGACGCCCCGGCCGGCTGGTGCTGTGCCCGCTGCGCGGGCTGACGACGGATGCCATTTCTCCTCCTTGAGCAGGCCTCGCGACGTCGTGGTCCCGGGCCGTTGGTGTGCAGCGGAGCCTAGGAGCGCGGAGGTGGTGCGTGGTCCCTGAGGTCGTAATGGACGTTGTGGTCGTTGTGGTCAGGTGGATTTCCGGCGCCAGGTCACGGGTACGTCTCGGTTCTGCGTCCGAGTGGCGGACCGCCCCTGTGGCCTGGGGCACACTGGTCCGGTGGGATGGGCAATGCCGCTCAGGGTTCAGCTGCTCCTGCTGCAGGTCGTCATCGTCCTCGCCGTGGTCTCGGCCGCAGGCGTGGTCGCGGGGACCCTGCAGGAGCGGCAGCTTCGTGACGCGTACCTGGATCGGATGACCGGGGTCGCGCAGTCCGTCGCGGGGCTGCCTGCCATCAGGGACGCGCTGGGCTCGGCCGACCCGTCAGCCACCATCCAGCCCATCGCCGAGGTCATCCGCGAGGCCTCCGACGTGACCTACGTCGTCGTGACCGACGACGAGGGCATCCGCATGTCCCACCCCACGGCGGCACGCATAGGGGAACGTGTGTCCACCGACCCGTCCGTCCCCCTGTCCGGGGGGACCTACATCGGGACCCAGACCGGCACCCTGGGCGAGTCGTGGCGCGTCAAGGTCCCCATCTTCGACGAGTCGGGCCGGTCCGTCATCGGGGCCGCGTCGGTCGGCATCCTCGAGTCGCAGCTCCACGCGGACTTCCGCGAGGACCTGGACGGCCTGCTCCTCGCGCTGGGCACCGCCGCAGCGGGCGGGGTCGTGTGCGCCTGGTGGGTCACGCAGCTGGTCCGCCGCAGGATCTACCGGCTCGAGCCGGAGGAGATCGCGTCCCTGCTCGAGACACGTGACGCGATGCTCCACGGCATCAGCGAGGGCGTCGTGGCCCTGGACCGCACCGGGCGGGTCGCCCTCGTGAACGACGAGGCCCGTCGCCTCCTGGGGCTGGGGCCCGGCGAGGCCCCCGTCGGGTCGCTCGCGACCGACGTGCTCGACGGCCAGCTCCTGGAGCTCGCCGACCGTCCCGGCGACCACTCGAGCGGCGAGCTGCTCCTCGCGGGCGAGCGCGTGCTCCTGGCCCGCGCCAACCCGGCGACGGTCGACGGGCGGGCGGTGGGCGCGGTGCTCGTCCTGCGCGACCACACCGAGCTGCACGCCCTCCTGCAGGACCTCGACGGCGCCCGCGACCTGACCGACGCCCTGCGCGCGCAGTCGCACGAGTTCGCCAACAAGCTGCACGTCGTCTCGGGGCTCCTCGAGCTGGGGCAGCACGTCGAGGCCGTCGCCTTCATCGAGCGCGCCGGGCACGGCGGGCTCCTCACGGCGAGCGTGATCGCCCCGGGCGTCCACAGCCCGCAGGTCGCGGCCCTGCTCCTGGCCAAGGCGACCACTGCGCGCGAGCGCGGGATCGACCTCGAGGTCGACCCCTGCTCGGTGCTCGACGCCCCCGACTCCCCCGACGAGACGACCCTCCAGCAGGACGTCCTGACGATCCTCGGCAACGCGATCGACAACGCGATCGACGCGGCGGGCCCCGGCGGGACGGTCCAGGTCCTCGTCCAGGAGGACGACGAGGAGATCACCGTCCTCGTCGACGACGACGGCCCGGGCGTCCCGACGGCGTTGCGCGCCGCGGTCTTCCGGCCCGGCTTCAGCACCAAGCACGCGGGAGCGCAGCCGCCCCGGTCCGTCCGCCGGGTGCCGCGTGCCGGCACGTCGTCGTCACCCCGGTGGGACGCCCTCCGGCACGACGACGCCCCCGCACCTCAGCTCCAGCCGACGCCGGGCTCCGACGCGGGAACCGCGCGCGGCATCGGGCTCGCCCTCGTGCGACGGATCGTCGCCCGACGGGGCGGCACCGTCGGCTTCACGACCTCACCGCTCGGCGGCGCGCGACTCACGCTGACGCTGCCCGTGCGCTCCTCCGCGGCCCTCTCGGGGGCCGCACTCGACCGACTCACCGGGACGGTGCACCGATGACATCCACAGACGACCGACTGCGCACCCTGATCGTCGAGGACGACCCCCTCATCTCCCGCCTGCACCGCGGGTTCGTGGAGAGCCACCCCCGCTTCGTCGTCGTCGGCGAGGCTCGCACGGGGGCGGAGGCCGTCCGAGCGATCTCGGTGCTCGAGCCCGACCTCGTCCTGCTCGACATCTACCTGCCCGACACGAGCGGGTTCGCGGTGCTGAACCAGCTGCGCCGGCGGCCCGGTCCCCCCGTGGACGTCATCGCGACGACGGCGGCACGCGAGCTCGACAGCGTGCGGCGCGCCATGGCGGGCGGGGTGCAGCACTACCTCGTCAAGCCGTTCACGGCGGCCGTGCTGCGGGGACGGCTCGACGAGGTGGTCCGGTTCCGCGCACAGGTGCGGGCGACCGACGGTGCGCTCGACCAGGCCACGGTCGACCGGCTCGTCCGGCAGGCCCGCAACGAGGGTCCCCAGCTGCCCAAGGGCCTGTCCGACCGCAGCCTGGAGCTCGTCGTCGGGGCTCTCGTCGAGGTGTGCAGGACCGGGTCGGTCGACGCCTCTGCGGTCGACGTGGCCGAGGCGACAGGGATGTCCCGGGTCAGCGCCCGACGCTACCTCGAGCACCTCGTCGCGATCGGCCAGGCCGAGGTCAACCCGCGGTACGGCTCGGCCGGTCGCCCCGAGAACCGCTACAAGCCGCTCCTCGCGGTCAGCGCGGAGTCGCCGTCCTAGCGGGGCCGCGAGCACAAGAACGGCGGGCGGGCCGGGACCTCGAAAGGTCCCGGCC
>NZ_JBHUAD010000160.1:0-9058 GCF_042789955.1 Oerskovia sp. NPDC056781 | reverse complement strand
AGGTAGACCTCCGGGAGGTCTACCTCGCGCACCCGGGTCTACCTCAGCCGGGGTGGCGGGGTGGCCGGGTGGCCGGGTCAGTGGTGCGTGTGACCGACCGGCTCGGGCAGGCCCGCGTCCGCGCGGATCGCTCGCGACAGTCCCTCGATCGAGCGCAGCGCGTCGACGAGCTCGGGCACGCGGACCTCGAAGGGCATCGCGTGGATGGTCTCGCCCGGGGCGGTCGCGGCCTCGGCGACGCGGCGCAGGTCGCCCACGTCGGCCGTCGTCAGGCCGATCTCGGTGAGCGTGTTGGGCAGCCCGACGCGCGTCGTGAACTCCACGAAGTCGCGGATCTCCTGCGACGGCGCGCCCTCCAGCACGAGCTGGGTCAGCGAGCCGATGTTGACCTTCTGGCCGTGCGTGAGGCCGTGGGTCTGCGGTGCGGCAGTGAGCCCGTTGTGGATCGCGTGGGCCGCCGCGAGGCCGCCCGACTCGAACCCCAGCCCGGACAGCAGGGTGTTGGCCTCGACCACGGCGTCGACCGCGGGCGTGACGAGGTGCTCCTTGACGGCCTCGATCGCGGGCAGCGAGTTCTCCCACAGGATCTTCCAGGAGAGCTCGGCGAGCGCGGTGCCCGTGATGAGCGGCAGGCCGCCCGCCATGGTCGTCGCGTTGGCCTTGGCCACGGCACGGGCCTCGATCCAGGTGGCGAGCGCGTCGCCGATGCCCGCGACGAGGAACCTCACCGGGGCGTTCGCGACGAGCTGGGTGTCCACGAGGACCAGGTCGGGGTTGTGCGGGAAGAAGCGGTACTCCTCGAACGCGCCCTCGTCGGTGTAGATGACCGACAGGGCGGAGCAGGGGGCGTCGGTCGACGCGACGGTCGGCACCGAGACCCAGCGGACGCCCTCGAGGTGCCCGGCGGCCTTGACCGCGTCGATCGTGCTGCCGCCACCGATGCCCACGATCACGTCGGCGCCGCTCTCACGGATGCGCCGCGCGAGATGGTCGACGGCCGCCGCCGTCGCGTACGTGCCGAAGCCCTCGCGCTCGCGGCGCAGGTTCGCGGCCTGGAACGACTCGGCGACGGTGTCCTCGACGATCTCCCACACCACGTCGTCGGCCACCAGGAGCGGCTTGGTGCCGATCGGGGCGACGAACTCACCGAGCCGGGACAGCGCGCCGCGCGACTGCACGTAGCGCAGGGGGCTGATGAGGGTGCGGATCGGGACCTCGGACATGGGGACCTCCTCGGAGTGCTGGACAGGGCGTCGCCGGACCCGCGTGGAGGGTCTCTCCTCGCGGACCGCCGACTCCTCGACGCTATGTCGAGGCACGCCCGACCGCCTGGTGGGGCCGTGTGACGTCGGTCGTCGTCCCGCGGCCCGAGACCTGGTGGTCAGTCGACCGTGACGGCCTCCAGCACGGGCAGGCGCGAGGCCCGGATGCCCGGCCAGACGCTCGCGACGAGACCGATCACGACCGCGAGCCCCAGGACCGCGAGCACCTGCCCCCACGGGATCGCGAGGCTCGTGAGTCCCTGCTCGGCGAGCACCCCCGGCAGGGCGGCCGCGATCGCGATGCCCGTGAGCACGCCCAGCACCGTCCCGTAGACCGCGGTCAGGACCGACTCGATCGTGATGATGCCCGCGAGCTGGAGGCGACCGAGCCCCACGGCTCGCAGCAGCCCGATCTCCCGGGTGCGCTCGATGATCGACAGCGCGAGCGTGTTGACGATGCCGAGCAGCGCGATGACGATCGAGAGCCCGAGCAGCGCGTAGAGGATCACGAGCACCTGGTCCACCTGGGCCGCGGCCGCGTTGGCGAGCTCTTCGCGGTCGAGCACCGAGACGACGAGGAACGGCTTGACGGCCTCGGTGAGCGCGGCGCGCAGCTCGGTGGTCGAGGTCCCCGGGGCCGCCGTGACGTACACGGCGTACGTCGGGATCTCGGTGGCCCCGACGTCCACGTAGGTCGCGTCGGCGAGGACCACGTCGGTCGGGATCACCTGGGTGTCGATGACGGCCCCGACCTGGACGTCCTGCGTCCGGGTGCCGTCGTCGCTCGTGAGGGTCAGGGAGTCGCCGACCGCCCAGCCCTCGTCCCGGGCCGCGGTCCGGCGGACCACCGCCTCGCCGTCGGCGAGGGCCTGGTCGGGGTCGCCCTCGACCACGGGAGCGTCGAGGGCCTCGGTGAAGAACCCGGGCGGCACGACTGTGGCCCCGCTGGGCTCGCCGTCGACGTCGAGCGTCCCGAGCCGCAGCGGGAGCGCCTGCCCGACGGCGGGGAGCCCGGTCACGGCATCGGTGACCCCCGGGGGGAGCGCGCCCGTGGCCGCGGCACCCTGGACCACGTAGTCGGCCCGCATCTGCTCGTCGACGATCGACCGGACCGAGGCCTGCGTCGATGCCGCGATGACCCCGGTCGCGCTCACGAGCGCCATCCCGATCAGGAGCGCCCCCGCGGTGTTCGAGGTGCGGCGCGGGCTGCGCGTGACGTTGCCGCGGGCCAGGCGGCCGAGCGGACGGATCGCCGCGACCGCCGGCACGGCGAGCACCGTGATCACGGTGCCGGCGATCGCAGGGGACAGGACGAGGACGCCCACGAGCGCCGCGCTCGCGCCGACCGCGAGCAGGACCCGGGGGTTGAGGTCGTCGACCAGGGCCCACCCGGTCGGGTCGGCCGACGCCGAGCTCCCCAGCCGCGAGGCCAGGACCAGGAGCCCCGCCCCGAGCACGGTCAGCACGAGCCCCACGACCGCCCGGGTGCCGGTCCCGCGGTCCGGTGCGACGTCGTCGTGCATGGCCTGGACCGGGGGAGTCAGGGCCGCGCGGCGGCCCGGGACCGCGGCCGCGACCACGCTCACCAGGACACCCAGCGAGATCGCGACCACGACCGAGGTCGCACTCAGCGGCACACGCCCCGACAGCTCCATGCCCGTCGAGCCGAACACCGCGCGCAGCCCGCTGACCAGCACCCGGCCCAGCACCACGCCCGTCGCCGCGCCGAGCACCCCGACCGCGACGGCCTGCGCCAGGATCGACGCGAAAACCTGCGCGGGCGAGGCCCCCAGCGCCCGCAGCAGGGCGAACTCGCGCTGACGCTCGCGCACCGACATCGCGAACGTGTTGGCGATGATGAACGCCCCCACGAACAGCGCGATGGCGGCGAAGACCAGCAGGAACGTCTCGATGAACCCGAGGATCTGCTCGACCCCCTGGCGGGCCTCCTCGCGCACTGCCTCGCCCGTGAGGGACTCGGCGCCCGCCGGGAGGACCTCGGCCACGCGCTCGGCGAGCACCTCCTCGGACACCTCTCCCGCGGCGTAGACCGAGATCGTGGGGACCGTGCCGTCGGGGGCGTAGGTCGCGAGCGCGGTAGCCGGGTCGAGGCCCACCAGGATCGTGCCGGCCGCGGCCGCCTCGATCGCGAAGATCCCCGTGACCGTGACGGGCTGGGGAGCGCCCGCCAGGACCACGGTCGTCGTGTCCCCGGTGGTCAGGTCGGCGGCCGACGCGGCGCTCTCCTCCAGGGCGATCTCGGCGGGCCCCGCGGGCCACGCGCCGCTCGCGAGCGTCACGGTCGGCTCGTCGGGCCCCACCGCGATCCCGATGCTCGGGGGGCCCGACGTGGTGACGGCCGTGCCGTCCGCCGCGACCAGGACGATCGGACCCGACGCGTCGGGCACGGCCCGCGCGACGCCGTCGACCCCCGCGACCGTGTCCGCGAGGGAGACCGGGACCGGGGAGTGCGGCGTCCCGAAGGTGCTGCCCGCCGTGGTGGAGTCGTCGATCTCCTCGGCGCCGCGCACGTACACGTCGGCCACGAGAGTGGTCGCGATGATCTCGTCGAACGTCGACGACAGCATCGCGCGGAACGTGAACGTCCCCACGACGAACGCGACCCCGAGCATCACGGCGAGCGTCGACAGCACGAAGCGGACGAGGTGCGCCCGGACGCCGCGCAGCGCGACCCGCAGCATCAGTCCTCCTCCGCCTGCCCGAGCGCGTCGAGGATGTCGCGCCGCGTCGGGGCCGCGAGGTCGGCGGTGATCCGCCCGTCGGTGAGGAACAGGACCCGGTGCGCGTACGAGGCCGCGCGCGGGTCGTGCGTGACCATGACGACCGTCTGCCCGAGCTCGTCGACCGACCGCCGCAGGAACCCCAGGACCTCCGCGGACGAGCGCGAGTCGAGGTTGCCCGTGGGCTCGTCGGCGAACACCACCGACGGCCGCGAGACCAGGGCCCGCGCGCACGCGACCCGCTGCTGCTGCCCGCCCGAGAGCTCGGCCGGGCGGTGGTGCAGGCGGTCGCCCAGCCCCACCGCGCCCACGACCTCGTCGAACCACGCCCGGTCCACGGGGACCCGGGCGATGTCGAGCGGGAGCGTGATGTTCTCCGCCGCGGTGAGCGTCGGGACCAGGTTGTAGGACTGGAACACGAACCCGATCCGCGTCCGCCGCAGGGCCGTGAGGCGCCGCTGCGAGAGTCGGCTCACCTCGGTCCCGTCGATCACGACCCGGCCCGACGTCGGTGAGTCCAGGCCAGCCATGCAGTGCATGAGCGTCGACTTCCCCGAGCCCGACGGCCCCATGATCGCCGTGAGCTCGGCCGCACGGAAGTCCACGTCGACGCCGTCGAGCGCACGCACGACCGTCTCGCCCTGGCTGTACGTCCTGACGAGGTCTCGCGCCCAGGCCGCCGTCCCGTCGGGTGCGGTCGGGGGCAGCGCGGACAGCGGTGGCACGGCACCGGTTGCGGCGCGGGTGGGCACGGACGAGCCGGACGAGAACGGGGCGGGCTCCATCGGAGCTCCCTTCGGTCGGAACGTCTCCATCGTGGCCCCGAAGGCGGGTGACGTGCGACACATCCGCGGATCTCGCGTCAAGACGCCGACGCGACGTGGTCCTCCCCATTACCACGGACCACCCGCCCGTGCGACCCGACGGCTCGACCCCCCTGCCCGCCGGGCACGACTCGAGGAGCCCATCATGTCGAACCACACTCAGGCCGGATCCCCCCGGCACGCGGCGGTGCTCGCCGTGCCCCCCGCGACAGCGCCCCCCACGCTCGCGCGGCGCCTGCTGTCGACGGCGCTCGCGGCCCTGCTCGTGCTCGTGGGCGTCGTCGCGATGCCCCGCACGGCGTCCGCCGCCGAGCTCGACGCCATCAAGACGGTCACGATCACCCAGCCCGTGGACGAGGTCCACCTGTGGCAGTCGCTGCGGATCGAGGCCACCTGGGCCGTGCCCGACGGCTCGCACGCCGGGGACACGTTCACCCTGGCGTTCCCGGACTCGCCCCGCGTGACGGGCTTCGCGCAGACGTTCGACCTCAAGACGCCCGCCGGTGCGGTCGTCGGGACGTGCGACGTCACGCAGGACGGATTCGCGTGCACGCTCAGCTCGTACGTCGAGACCGCGACCAACGTCCACGGCACGCTGTTCTTCTACGCGCAGGTCAGCAGCGTGGGCGACGGCGGCACGTTCACGTTCACCACGGGCAACGAGATGGTGATCGAGGTCCCCGTACCGGGCGGCGAGGTCGTCCCCGGGAGCGGCTGGTCCGCCCCGGAGCAGCCCGTCAAGGGCGGCTGGGTCAGCACGGACGGCAAGACCGCCGTCTGGGAGGTCTACGTGCCGAGCGAGTTCCTGGCCGCCTCGGCCGGTGGCCCCGTGATCGTGACCGACACCTACGACTCGCGGCTGACCATGCGCGACGACTCGCTCGTCGTCGCGTACGTCCCCCTGGCCGACTGGAACAACGGTGACTACGGCTCGAGCGCGGTACGCCTCAGCCCCGGGACCGGGTACGTCTACACCCCGGACGTGGCCCGCTCGTCGTTCGACCTGACGTTCGTCGACCCGGTCACGGACGGCTCGCGCATGTACATCTTCACGTACCGGATGTCGCTGCCCGCGGGCGTGCAGGACGGCGACACCTTCGCCAACCAGGTCGCGGGCAGCACCGGCTGGGACGACCAGCGGGTCCTCGAGTACGCGGCCGCCGGTGGCGACGGCGACGGCGACGGCAACGGCGAGCTCCGCCTGACCAAGCACGTCACGGGCGAGGGCGCGGCGTCGGTCCCGGCGGGCACCGAGTTCACCGTCGACTACACGACGGACCGGAACGGTGCGACGACGTCGGGCAGCCTCACGGTGACCGACGGTGCGACGGTCACGATCCCCGGCCTCGCCGCCGGGACGGTGGTGACCCTGAGCGAGGTCTCGCCCGCCGCGATCGACGGCGTGACCTGGGGGGAGCCCGTGTTCTCGGGCGAGGGCGTGACCCCGGTCGAGGGTGGCGCACAGGTCACGGTCGGTGCGGAGGGCGTGGTCGAGGTCGCGCTCGACAACCCCGTCACCCCGGTGGACCCGCCGGCCCCGCCGGTCCCCCCGACGACGCCGCCCACGACCGTGCCTCCGACGACGGTGCCCCCCGCCACGACGCCCCCCGCCTCGGTCGTCCCGCCGACCAAGGCGCCGACGGTCAAGGCGACGCCCCAGGCGACGAAGAAGCCTGCGCGTGGTGCGCTCGCCACGACGGGTGCGACGGTCGGCCTGGCCGCCGGTGCGGCCGTGCTGCTGGTCGGGACGGGCCTGACGCTCGTGGCGCTGCGTCGTCGGGGGGCGAGCTCCTGACGACCCGACGAGGCTGCGGCCCTGGGGCGGACCGGTCGGTCCACCCCAGGGCCGCAGTAGCGTGGACGCATGGTCTCTCACGCAGTGGTGAACGTGCTCGACGCCGTGCCCGACCCGGGCGACGCCCCTCCCGTGCGCTGGGGGATCCTGGGGGCGGGGAGGATCGCTGGCTCGTTCGCCGACGAGGTGCGGGCCTTCACGCAGGGCCACGTGGCGGCCGTGGGCTCGCGCGACGAGCACCGGGCGCGGGACTTCGCGCAGCGGCACGCTCCGTCGGCGACCGTGCACGGATCGTACGAGGCCCTCGTCGCGGACCCCGACGTCGACGTCGTGTACGTCGCGACCCCGCACTCGCACCACCGCGAGCACGGGCTGCTGGCGGTGGCGGCGGGCAAGCCCGTCCTCATGGAGAAGGCGTTCACGCGCAACGAGGCCGAGGCGCGCGAGGTCCTGGACGCGGCGCGGTCGGCGGGCGTGTTCGTCATGGAGGCCGTGCTCACGCGGCACCTGCCGCACGTCGCCGCGATCCGTGCGCTGATCGCGCAGGGGGAGATCGGCGAGGTCCGGGCGGTCTCGGCGTCCTACGGCTCGAACGCGGCGTACGACCCGGCGAGCCGGCTCTTCGCGCCCGAGCTCGCGGGCGGCGCGCTGCTGGACATCGGGATCTACCCGCTCGCGTTCGCGACGGATCTCCTGGGCATGCCCGACGACGTCACGGCCGTCGGTCTGCGGGCTCCGACCGGGGTGGACGCCCAGTCGACCGTGGTGCTGCGGTACGGCGACCGGGCGACGGCCACGCTCTCGTCGTCGGTCCTGGCGCAGTCGGCGACGTCGCTCGTGGTCGCGGGCACGGGCGGTCGGATCGAGGTCGTGGACCGGTTCATGGTGCCCACGACGTTCAGCGTGGTGTGGGCCGACGGGGCGCGACGCGAGTACGACGGGTACGCGACGGGGGCCAAGCAGTACGAGGCGGCCGAGGTCGCGCGCTGCCTCGCGGCGGGGCTGACCGAGAGCCCGCGCATGACGTGGCAGGACACGCTCGACCTGATGCGGGTCATGGACCTGGCGCGGGCGCAGCTAGGGGTCGTGTACCCGGGGGAGTGACGGTGCCGAGAACGGCCGTGCCGAGAACGGCCTTGAGGTCGTTCCGGCGGTCGGGACGGCCTCGATCACGGTGTTCGACCGCGCGGAACCTCGTCCTCGGCGCGACGGCCCACCTGGGCGCCGCGCGACCACACCTCGGGCAATACTCCGTGGCACCGCTCTCACGGGGTTAGCGTGAACCCATGAGCAACGACGCCCGCGCCGCGGCACCGACCGACCAGCCCGCCTCCCTGCCCGACCTCGTCGCGACCGCCGCCGACCTGCCCGAGGTGATCTCCGGCGTCGTGACCGATCCGCGGACCGCTCCCACGGTCCGCTGGGGGATCCTGGGTGCCGGGAACATCGCCGGGTCGTTCGCCGAGGCCGTGCGCGACCACACGCGGGCGCGCGTCGTGGCCGTCGGCTCGCGCGACCGCGTCCGGGCCGAGCGCTTCGCGACCGAGCACGGCATCCACACCACGCACGCCGACTACACCGAGCTCGTCGAGGACCCGCAGGTCGACGTCGTGTACGTCGCGACGCCCCACTCGCACCACCGGGACCACGCGCTGCTGGCCATCGCCGCGGGCAAGCACGTCCTGGTCGAGAAGGCGTTCACGCGCAACGAGGCCGAGGCGCGCGAGATCTTCGACGCGGCACGGGCCGCGGGCGTTTTCGTCATGGAGGCCATGTGGACGCGGTTCCTGCCGCACGTCGCCGCGCTGCGCGGTGTGATCGCGCGCGGGGAGATCGGCGAGCTCGTCAACGTCACCGCCGACCACGGCCAGTTCTTCCCGTTCGACCCCGAGCACCGGCTCTACGCGCCGGACCTCGCGGGCGGCGCGCTGCTCGACCTGGGCGTGTACCCCGTGTCGTTCGCGCACGACGTGCTGGGAGCGCCGTCGTCGGTCACCGCGGTCGGTGCGCTCACGCAGACGGGCGTCGACGGTCAGCTCGGCATCACGCTCGGCTACGGCCGGGCCATGGCCACGCTGTCGACCACGCTCTGGTCGCAGACGCCCAACGTCGCGTCGATCTCCGGGACTGCGGGGCGCATCGAGATCGAGGGCACGTTCTACGCCCCGACGTCGTTCCGCGTGGTCCGGCACGACGGCGCGCAGTGGCGCTACGAGGGCTTCCGAGGTGAGGGCAAGCAGTACCAGGCGGCCGAGGTCGCGCGCTGCCTCGAGGCCGGTCTGACGGAGAGCCCGCGCATGACGTGGCAGGACACGCTCGACGTCATGCTGACCATGGACGAGGTCCGCCGCCAGACGGGCGTGGTCTACCCGAACGAGTGAGCCGGGTCGCGTGAAGAGGTGCCGAGGACGGGGTTGTGGTCGTTCTGACGTGCAG
>NZ_JBHUAD010000159.1:0-9166 GCF_042789955.1 Oerskovia sp. NPDC056781 | reverse complement strand
TCCTCGTCATGAGGAGGCGGGCCTTTCGTCGCGCCTGGGGGCCTGAGGGCCCGTCAGGTCTCATGACGCCCGACGTCGGCGGCCCGGGAGGTCGGGAACCGGTCAGGAGCGGACCAGTCGAGCGATCGCGTCGCTCGCCTCCTTGATCCTGAGCGCCCCGGCGTCCTCGCCCATCTTGGCCGCGTCGACGACGCAGTGCTTGAGGTGGTCGTCGAGCAGCGCCAGCGCGACGACCTCCAGGGCGCTCGTCAGGGCGCTGATCTGCGTGAGGATGTCGATGCAGTACTTCTCGTCGTCGATCATCTTGGAGATTCCGCGGGCCTGCCCCTCGATACGGCCCATGCGCTTGAGGTAGTTCCCCTTGTCGCTCATGTACCCGTGATGCTGCGTCGAGGGCTCGCGAGACTTTTCCATCGTGCGTTCCTTACGTTCCGGCAGTGCGAGGACGTCGAGATCGGTGGCACCCAATGCTCGGGCGGTCGAGAGAATACCAGCCGCCATCAATCACCCCGTCTCCTCACGACGCATTCCCTGCACGTCCCTGCGTGCGCGGGACCGAGATCCGGATGATCGCGCGTTCATCGACGACCGGCCCGCGCGGACCCGTCCGAGGCGGACGCCGCAGCCCGCAGGCCACCCAGGTCCTGATCATCGTCCCGGACGCGCAGACGGGCCACGGTCGCGACCAGGCACAACCCGACGATCACCGCGCCGAGGACGGTCATCGCACCGGCGAGCGAGACGAGCGGGACGAGGATCCCGGCAATGATCGACGGCACACCGAAAGAAAGATAGGAGACGGTGTACATGACGGCCAGGACGGCCGCCCTCTCGGTCGGCGCAACCCGGGGCATCAATGTCTGCAGAACTCCCATGAAAGCGGTCCCGAATCCCGCACCGAGAATCATGGCAGCAAAGATGTAGACGGGAAATGAATGCACGGCGAGCGCGGCCGTGCTCAGCACGGTGCCCGCGCCGAGGGCGGACGTGCCGAAGACGCTCACGACCCGGGCCGGCCGTCGGCGGAGGACGACGGACGCGACGATCCCCGAGAGCGCGAAGACGGTGACGCCGATGCTCTGCCGGACGTGCGTCGTCGCGCCGAGCTCGCTCGCGACGACCGACGACCCGAGGGCGAGGAAGAGCCCGTTCGTCGCCCAGCCGGCGACGATCGCCGGGGTCGCCACCGCCAGTCGCCGACGCACGTGCCGGGGGACGGCGAGCCGTGGGACGGTCCACGGGGTGCGCGCGGCAGGGACGCGCACGACGTCCGGGGTCGACCAGACGACGGCGGCGACCAGGAGGAAGACCGCGGCGAGCACGCCGAACACGACGTCGGCGGGCTCGCTCGCGTGGTCGAGGGCGAGCGCCCCCGCGAGCGCCCCCGTCCCGAGCCCGGTCATGGGCGCGACCGTGTTCCACAGCGCCGCTGCCTCCGGGCGCCGCGGAGAGGCGAGGTCGACCACCATGGCGGACAACGCCGGGAGCAGCAGACCCGCCGCGACGCCCTGGAGCGACCTGGCCAGGAGGAGCGTGGCCAGGTCGTCCGCCTGCCAGAACAGCACGAGGCTGGCGACGAGGACCCCGGAGCCCACCGTGACGACGGGCCGGCGGCCCACGACGTCGGACAGGCCGCCCGCGACGAGCAGAGCGCCGAGCATCGTGAACGCGTAGACGGCGAAGACCGACGTCGTCGCGACCGGGACGAGCCCGAGGCGCTCGGTCAGCTCCGGGTAGAAGGGGGAGGGTGCGCTCGCCGCGACCATGAGCAGGAACGCCCCGACGATCGCGAGTCGAGAACCCCGCCGTCGTGCCCCGGTGGTGAAGGACTGCATCTAGGCGCGCGCCTCGTGGAGCCGGCTGCCCCACCCGTAGATCTCGCCCACCGCTTCGATGCCGCTGACGCCGACGACGGTACCGTCCTGCTCGTGCAGGACCACGAACCCGTCGGCCTGCGCCACGCGCGTGCCGGGGTGTCCCGTGTATCCGACTCCCGAGATCAGCCGCCCGTGGATCGTCGTCATGTACGCGCTGCGGGGCCGGTACGGGCCCGGGTCCTCGCCGTGGCCGAGGTCGTGCAGCAGCGTTCGCGCGGCATGCACCCCCTGCGCGGCGCTGTCCTCCCAGTGGTCGATGCGCCAGGTCCCGAGGTGGTCGTCGTGATGCACGGCGACGCCGCCCGCCGCGTACACGGCCCCGTGCCCGGAGACGCGGAGCCTGTCGTCGACGGCGACGCCGTCACGCCAGGGTGATGGAGCGGCGGGCGTCGTACCGAGCGCGACGACGACGAGATCGACCTCGAGGTCGGTCCCGTCGTCGAGGGTCACGACCGTCGCGTCGGGCGTCGCGAGGACGCGGCGGACGGTGCGACCGAAGAACGTGGTCACCCGGGCCTCGTGGTCGGCGGCGACGCGCTCGGCGACCGGTCGGCCGAAGCCGGCCACGCCGGGTACCTGGCTGCGGGCGACGAGGCTGACCCGGTGCCCCAGCACCTGCAGCGTCGAGGCCGTCTCGGACGCGATCAGTCCGCCCCCGTAGATCGCGACGCGCGCGGTCTCCCCGCACGCCGCGATGGCCTTCTCGAGGCGCACGGCGTCGTCGAGCGAGTGCAGCGTGAGCAGGCGGCCCGCCCGGACGGCTTGCTCCACCCCCGCGACGTCGGCGCCCAGGCCGCGGGGCCGGCTCCCGGTCGCGACGAGGAGCGTGTCATAGGAGATCGTCGCCCCCGAGGCCAGGTGGACCTCGTGCGTCGCGGGGTCGACCCGCTCAGCGGTGTCGGCGACGAGCTCACCGGGGGGCGCGGGCAGCCGGATCACCTCGGGAGCGGCCTGGCCGTAGGCGACGTTCTTGACGAGCATCCGCGAGTACGGGATCTCGCCGGTGCGTCCGACGACGGTCGTCCGGACGTCGCCCTGACCGGCGAGGGCTCGGGCGGCGGCAGTACCGGCCGATCCTGCCCCGAGGATCACGGTGTGTCGTGGGGTCATGGGGTGCGTTCTCCAGGTTCGGTCGGGGCGCCTCGCCGGCGAGTGGGGCTGGGGCCTCCGGGCAGCGGGCTGCGAGGGCCCCGGGGGCGAGCAAGAAGACGGGCGGGGTCCGCGGTGCGCGAGGGCAGCCGCGGACCCCGTGTCCCCGTCGTCACGCCATGTTGGCGGCGTACTTCGCGGGGTCCGAGTCGAAGGCAGGGCCGCATCCGCCGCAGCAGAAGTAGTACCGCTCGCCCTCGTGGTCCCGGTAGAGTCCGGCCGCCTCGGCCGCCTTCTTGCTGACGGGGCTGCCGACCATGACCGGGCAGGTGGTCATGTCGTCGTTCGCCGCCCCGAGCAGGTTCTCGGTGCCGTCACCCGTGGGGTTGGGCGCACCGGTGCTGCAACAGCCGGACGCCTGGGGTTCGTTCGCCATCGTGAGTGGTTCCCTTCGTGCTTCTGTGGGTGGTGTGGTGGGTTCCGGGGACGTCATGACCTGGCGACGCTCCGGAACCCGCGCAGGCGCAGGCTGTTGCCCACGACGAAGACGCTCGACAGCGCCATCGCGGCCCCTGCGAGCATGGGGTTGAGCATGCCGAGCGCCGCGACGGGGATGGCCGCGACGTTGTAGGCGAAGGCCCAGAACAGGTTGGTCTTGATGGTTCCGAGCGTCTTGCGGGAAAGACGGATGGCATCGACCGCGCTGCGGAGGTCGCCGCGCACCAGGGTGATGTCGGACGCCTCGATGGCGACGTCGGCGCCGGTACCCATGGCAAGTCCGAGGTCCGCCTGAGCGAGGGCCGGGGCGTCGTTGACGCCGTCGCCGATCATCGCGACGACCTTCCCCTCGGCCTGGAGCCGGGTGACGACGTCGACCTTGTCCTTGGGGAGAACCTCGGCGATGACCTCGTCGATGCCCACCTCCGCGGCGATCTGCCGGGCGACGGCCTCGTTGTCACCGGTGAGGAGCACGGGGGTCAGGCCGATCTCCTTGAGCTGTGCGATCGCCTCGGCGCTCGTCGGCTTGACCGTGTCGGCCACGACGAGGATGCCGCGGGCGCGGCCGTCCCAGCCCACGGCCACGACCGTCTTGCCCTCGCCCTCGGCCCGGGCCTTCGTGGCGGCCAGCGTGGGGCTCAGCTCCTGGGACCACTCGGCGAGCAGCGACTCGCGGCCCACCAGGACGGCGTGGCCGTCGACGACGCCCTGCACACCCTTGCCCTCGATGTTCGCGAAGTCCTCGGGCGTGAGCAGCGCGCCGACCTCCTGCGTCGCGCCCTTGGCGATCGCCTGCGCGATCGGGTGCTCGGAGGCGTCCTCGAGCGCGCCGGCCAGGCGGAGCAGCTCGGTGCGGTCCGTGCCGGGCTCGACGACCACGTCGACCATCGTCATCTTGCCGGTCGTGACGGTGCCGGTCTTGTCCAGCACGACGGTGTCGATCTTGCGGGTGGACTCGAGCACCTCCGGGCCCTTGATGAGCACGCCCATCTGCGCGCCGCGGCCGGTGCCGACCAGGAGCGCGGTCGGCGTCGCCAGTCCCAGCGCGCAGGGGCAGGCGATCACGAGGACAGCGACCGCGGCGGTGAAGGCCGCGCTCACGGGGAACCCCGCGCCCAGCCAGCCTCCGAGGGCGGCGGCGGCGATCACGATCACGATCGGCACGAACACGCCCGAGATCCTGTCGGCCAGGCGCTGCACCTCGGCCTTGCCGGTCTGGGCGTCCTCGACGAGCCTGGCCATCTGCGCGAGCTGCGTGTCCGACCCGATCCGGGTCGCACGGACCACGAGCCGACCGCCCGCGTTCGTCGTGGCGCCGGTGACGGTGTCTCCTGCGGAGACCTCGACCGGTACCGACTCACCCGTGAGCATCGACTCGTCGACGGCGGACGTGCCCGTCACGACCACGCCGTCCGTGGCGATCTTCTCGCCCGGGCGCACGATGAACTCGTCACCGACCTGCAGGTCCTCGACGGGGATCTTCGTCTCGACGTCTCCGCGCAGGACCGAGACCTCCTTCGCGCCGAGCTCGAGCAGCGCGCGCAGCGCCGCGCCGGCCTGCTTCTTGGAGCGCTTCTCGAAGTACCGGCCCGCGAGGATGAACATCGTGACCCCGGCACCCACCTCGAGGTAGATGTTCGCCGCGCCGTCGGAGGGCGCCAGCGCGAGCTCGAACGGGTGCGTCATGCCCGGGGTGCCCGCCGTGCCGAGGAACAGCGCGTACAGCGACCACAGGAACGCAGCGGACGTGCCCATGGAGATGAGGGTGTCCATCGTCGCGGTGCCGTGCTTGAGGTTCGCCCACGCCGCCTTGTGGAACGGCCACGCCGCCCAGACGATCACGGGAGCGGCCAGCGCGAGCGAGGCCCACTGCCAGTAGGTGAACTGCCACGCCGGGACCATGGCCATCGCGATGACCGGCACGGTGAGCACGATCGCGCCGATCAGCCGGTTGCGCAGCGAGGTCAGCTCGGGGTCCTCACCCTCACCCCCGCCGGCCGACGCACCGTCCTTCCTCGCGCCCTTGGGCACGGGCAGCGCGGCGGTGTACCCGGTCTTCTCGACCTCGGCGATCAGCAGCGCGGGGTCGTACCCGTCCGGCACCGTCACCTTGGCCTTCTCGGTCGCGTAGTTCACGGTCGCGACCACGCCGTCGAGCTTGTTCAGCTTCTTCTCGATCCGCATGGCGCAGGAGGCGCAGGTCATGCCGCCGATCTCCAGCTCGACGCCTGTGATCACGCCCGGAGGCGCTGATGTGCTCATGTGCATTTCCTTCTCTCGGCTGGTGGGAAAGGGCCGACCTCTCGGTCAGTGCCCCTCCGGGTGAGATCCGCCCTCGGGGTGCGTGGGGTCGGCGCCGGGAGCGGCGTCGAGCACGAGCTCGGCGGTGTGGACCTGGCCGTCGACCTGGAAGTCCAGGTACAGCAGGTAACGGCCCACGGTGGGGACCTCGGCGGCGAAGGCGATCTCCGGCCCGGCCGTCTGCCCGGCCTCCGGGTCCGCGCCCTCGGCGTGGACGTGCAGATAGGCGAGATCGCCGTCGCGCAGGGCGACGAGGTGAGCGAATGCTCCCAGGTACGGTTCCAGGGTCGTGACGGGCTCGCCGCCCCGGGAGACCGTGAACGTGAGGCCGCTCGAGGCTCCCGCCGCCAGCTCGCCGTCGACGGTCACGGTGTACCCGTCCACCTGAGCGGTCCGGGTCGGCTGCTGCTCGACGGGCGCGAGGTCCCCGGCCACCTGGACCGTGCGGGTCACCGTGCGGGAGGACTCGTCCGCACCCGCCGGCGTGAAGTCCGCGAAGACGCGGTAGCTGCCCGCCGCGGCCCATTTCCAGGGGATCGACCAGGTGCCCGAGGTCTCGTCCAGCACGGGGTGGACGTGCCGGAACTGGCTGCCGTCCGTCCGGACGACGATCAGGTGCAGGTCCTTCTCGTGCGCAGTCGTGTACTCCGTCAGCGGGACGCCTGCGGGGTCGTGGACCTGGAAGCTCAGCTCCCCGGGCTCGCCGACCCCCGCGGGAGCGTCGACGGTCGACAGGGCGAACCCGTCGACGCCGAGCGCGAGGCCCGTGAGCCCGCTGCCCGTGGTTCCCGTCGATCCGGTGCTCGCCGCACCGTGGCCTTCTCCGTGCTCGTTCATCTCGCTCCCTTCGGTCCAGTCGGCGACGGCGCTCTCGGGCACGACGGCCCCGGCGACGCCGAACGCGCCGCCGAAGGCCACCACGAGCCCGAGGCCGTAGAGGGTCAGTCGTGCGCCCGTCCTCATGCGGACCGCACCGCCGAGTAGCCGGCCTCCTCGACGGCGGCCAGGACCTGCGCGTCGTCGACGGGTCCCGTCACCACGAGCCGTCCCGTCTGAGCGCTGACCTGGATGTCCTCGACCCCCGCGACCTGTCCGACCTCCTCGCGGATCGACAGCTCGCAGTGCCCGCACGTCATGCCCGTCACCTGGTACTCGTTCGTGGCCATGGCGGAGCCTTCCTCTCGTGAGATTTGATACCCCCACCGGGTATCTCTCTCTCGAAACATATACCCCGAGGGGGTATCACGCAAGCATGGGCACCTGCTCAGGACGAGGGATCGGGTGAGCCACCCGAGGTTCCGACCAGGCGCTCCAGCCGATACCCCTACGGGGTACCGACATCCAGAGCTCTGCAAGGCGCGCCAACGGATCCAGGCAGTCTTGACACCCATACCCCCCATGGGTATACCTTTTGCCGACGCCGGGCCTGCCGGCCGTCCCTCAGGAGGAGATCTTTCATGACTACCCATCCACCACTGTCGCCGGCGAAGCGGTGGCTCGGCCTCGCGCTCATCGCCACGGCACAGTTCGTCGTCATCATGGACACCTCGATCATCGGCGTCGCCCTGCCGGACATCCAGCGAGACCTGGGCTTCACGCCCGAGTCGCTGTCCTGGGTGTTCAACGCCTACGTGGTCGCGTTCGGCGGCCTGCTCCTGCTCGGAGGCCGCCTGGCCGACGTCTTCGGTGCGCGGAAGATCTTCGTGCTCGGCTGGCTCGTGCTGATCGCCGGGTCGGTGCTCGCGGGAGCAGCGAGCACCATCGGGCTCGAGATCGCAGGCCGCGCGATCCAGGGGGCAGGTTCGGCGATGATCGCGCCCGCCGCACTGACCCTGCTGATGATGCTCTTCGGCGGCACACGTGACCTGCCGAAGGCGTTCGCCGTCTACGGCGCGGCCGCACCGGTCGGAGGCAGCGCGGGAGTCTTCCTCGGCGGAGTCCTCACCGAGTACGCGAGCTGGCCCTGGGTCTTCTACGTCACCGTGCCGATCGCGGTCTTCGTGCTCGCGTTCACCGCGTCGACCCTCCCACGCACCGAGAAGAAGGCGTCGGGATCGATCGACGTCGCGGGTGCACTCACCGTGACGGCCGGGCTCGCGGCCGTCGTCTACGCCGTCGTCAACGCCCCGGAGGTCGGCTGGCTCACGCTGCCCACGCTCGGCGCCCTGGCCGCGGGCATCGTCCTGCTCGTGATCTTCTTCGTCATCCAGGCACGCAGCCGTGACCCCCTGCTCCGCCTCGGCCTGCTGCGTGCACCCCTGCTCGGCGCCGCGAACGGTGCACAGCTCCTGCTGGGTGCCGCCTGGGTCTCGATGTGGTTCTTCCTGAACCTGTACCTGCAGCAGGTCCTCGGCGCGAGCGCCTTCGCCGCCGGCGCCGCGCTCCTGCCGATGACCGGCCTCGTCGTCCTCGTCATGCTCGCCATGGCGCCCCGGCTCCAGGAGAGGTTCGGTGCGAAGTCGCTCATCGTGACGGGGCTCCTGCTGCTCGCGGCCGGGCTCGTCTGGCTCTCGTTCGTCCGCCCCGACGGCAGCTACGCCATGGACGTCCTGCCCGCGTCGCTGGTGGCCGCGCTCGGCATGTCCCTCGCGTTCGTCCCCTCGCTCGGCACGGCCATCAACGCCGCACCTGCAGCCGAGACGGGCGTCGCGTCGGGGCTCGTGAGCACGAGCTACCAGATCGGGTCCGCGCTCGGGCTCGCGGCGCTCACGGCCGTCGTCTACGTCGTGTCCGGCACCGACCCCTCACCGGTCAAGCTCACACAGGGCTACTCGGCCGCGTTCGTCGGGGCGGGGATCCTCGCCCTGGTCGGAGCGATCGTGACCGCCGTCGCGATGTCGAGGCCCCGGGTGCCCGCCGCCGCGACGGACGGGTCGATCGGCCGCTAGCCGCACGGAGCCCGGTCCCGACCGGTTCCCTCACCACCACCCGAAGGGAAACACCATGTCCACTCCTCGCCTGCTCATCGCCTACGACGGATCGCCCAACGCGCACAGCGCGATGCAGACCGTCGCCGGCCTCTTCCCCGGCTCCACCGCGGTCCTGCTCTACGCCCGTCAGCCCATGGAGGGCTTCGCGGCCCACCTCGAGGGCCACCCCGCGCTCGAGCAGCTGCAGGGTCTCGACGCCGCGGCGCTCGACGTGTCGGAGCGGATCGCCGCCGACGGCGCGCAGGTCGCCCGCGACCTCGGGCTGGTCGCCGAGCCCCACGTGTCCTCCACGATGGCCACGGCCGCCGAGGCCATCGTCGAGGCGGCGGAAGAGCTCGACGTCGACCTGATCGTGCTCGGCTCCCGCGGCCGGCGCGGCCTCCGGGCGACCCTGCTCGGCAGCACCTCGGCCAGCGTCCTGCACCACGCCACCCGCCCGACGCTGGTCATCCCCTCGGACGCGGTAGCGCT
>NZ_JBHUAD010000158.1:0-9184 GCF_042789955.1 Oerskovia sp. NPDC056781 | reverse complement strand
CGTCGCAGGGGCCGGTGGCCCGGCGGGCCGGTGGCCCGGCGGACCGGCGGCCTGCCGGTCCGCCGGTCCGGCGGGGCCGGTCAGGCGACCGGTCGTAGGCTTCCCTGGTGACCTCCGCCGACGCCCTCGCCGCCACCGCCCTCGACTCGATCCGGTCCTGGGTGCCGCTCAGCCCTGCACAGGCCGCGCTGGGCGAGGAGTACGTGGCCTTCGTCGAGGCGGGCCGGGGGGACGTGATCTTCCGCGGCGGCCCCGAGCACCTGACGGGGAGCTGCTTCGTCCTGACCCCGGACCTGCTGCACGTGCTGCTGTGCTTTCACCGCAAGGGCCAGTTCTGGGTCCAGGTCGGCGGGCACGTCGAGCCGGGGGACGAGAGCCTCGCGGCGGGGGCGTTCCGGGAGGCCCGGGAGGAGAGCGGGATCGTCGGTCTGGTGCCGTTCGAGCCCGACGGCGCCCCCGTGGACCTGCACCGGCACGCGCTGTCCTCGCGTTTCGGGACCTGCCTGGTCCACTGGGACGTGGGCTACGTCGCGTTCGCGGACCTCGACGCCCTGCCCGTCGTGAGCGACGAGAGCGAGGCGGTCGCGTGGTTCCGCGTGGACCGGCTCCCGCCCGACACGCCCGAGGACTTCCCCGTGCGGCTCCGCACGGTCCTCGAGGAGATGACGCACCGCCGTCGGGCGTCCGCCTGACGCGTGACCCCAGGGTCATGTGTACGCTTGTACACATGACCTTCCCGGACCCTTCCGACCAGCGCACCATGCGCGAGCGCATGCTCGCGGGCGACCTCTACCTCGCCGACGACCCGCAGATCGCGGCCGACTCCGAGCGCGCCATGTCGCTCAGCCACCGACTCAACGCCCTGGACCCGAACGACGGCACGGCCCGTCGCGAGGTGCTGACCGAGCTGCTCGGCGCGTTCGGCGAGGGCAGCGACATCCGGCCGCCGTTCCGCTGCGACCTCGGGTACCGGACGACGATCGGCGCCCGCGTCTTCGTGAACTTCAACCTCGTGTGCCTCGACGTCGCCCCCGTCACGATCGGCGACGACGTCCTCATCGGCCCGAACGTCCAGCTCCTCACCCCCACGCACCCCGTCGAGCCCGGCCCGCGCCGCGACAAGTGGGAGGCCGCGCAACCCATCACGATCGGCGACAACGTGTGGCTCGGCGGCGGCGTGACCGTGTGCCCGGGTGTGACGATCGGCGAGAACACGGTCGTGGGCGCGGGGTCCGTCGTGACGCGCGACCTGCCCGCGAACGTCGTGGCCGTGGGCAACCCGGCCCGCGTGCTGCGCCGCATCGACGAATGACCGGCGTGCGCCGCGTCGACCCCGACCGCAAGGACCGGATCGTCGACGCGGCCCTCGACGTCGTCGCCGAGCACGGCGTCGCGGGCACGACCCACCGGGTGGTCGCCGCGGCGGCCGACGTGCCGCTCGGGTCCATGACGTACCACTTCGAGAACCTCGACGAGCTGCTGCGCCTCGCGTTCGAACGGCACGCGGCCCAGGCCGCGGCGCGCTTCGAGGCGGCCATGGCTGCCGTCCCCGAGGGCGGCGACCCGGTCGAGGCGATCGTCGCGCTCGTGTGCGACGAGTCGGGGAAGTACCAGCGGGACCTGCTGGTCGCGCTCGAGCTCTACGTGCTCGCGGCGCGCAAGCCCGCCTTCCGCACGGTCACGCACCGGTGGATGGCGGCGAGCCGGGCCGCGCTGCGCCGGCACGTGGACGCGGACGTCGTGCCCGACCTCGACGCCCTGATCGAGGGGCTCGTGCTGCACGCGGCACTGTCGACCGAAGCGTCCGGCGCCCGGCTCGACCCCGAGCGCGTGCGCCGCGCGGTGCGGCGCCAGGTGGGCTGAGGGCCTGCTCGGCACCGAGGGGGCCTCGGCACCGAGAGCCGCCCTCGGCAGCGAGGGAGCGAGTGCTCAGCCCAGCAGGATCACGTGCAGCGTCCGCGGCCCGTGCACGCCCTCGACGCGCGAGAGCTCGATGTCGCTCGTCGCGCTCGGTCCCGAGATCCACGTCTGCGGGCGCGTGGGGTGCGCGGCGAGGATCGTCACGGCCTCGGGCAGCGTGTGCACGACCTGCTCGGTCCGTACGACGCACACGTGCAGGTCGGGCACGAGCGTGATCGCGCGTCGCCCCTGGTCGTCCTCGCCGTCCAGGACGATCGTCCCGGTGTCCGCGACGGCCAGCCTCGACGCGGTCAGGACCGCGTCGACCTGGTCGAGCTCGGCCGCGGTCCGCCGGTCCTCGCGCGAGTCGTGCACGACGACGGTCCCGTCCCTGAGCGCGCCCGTCCAGCCCGCGGGCAGCCCCGGGGGCACGACGACGGAGCGCGCGTCGGCGAGCAGCTCGCCCACGGTGCGGGCCAGGTCGGTCTCGGTCGGGGCCCGGTGCACGATCGCGCGGTAGTCCACGAGGCGGTCGACAAGGATCTCGACCGCCTCGGCCGACCCGGGGGAGTGCTTGCCCGAGGTCCGGTACTCACGTGGGACCGGCGCCTGTGCGGCCACGGCGTCCCCGAGGTGCGCGCCGTCGGTGATGACGGCCGCGCGCACGCGGGCCAGGATGTCGTCGCGCGCGCTCATCGGGCGTCTCCGGTCGTGTCAGGGGAGGCGGGCGAGGCGGGATCCTCGGGCGAGGAGGGAGGGGCGGGCTCGTGCGCAGCGTGGTCGGTGGCCCACCACTCGCGGAAGCTCTGCTTCGGCAGGACGGGCAGGTCGCGCGCGTCGGTCCACCTCGACCCCGGGAACGGCAGCGACGAGATGCGGCCGGACCTCCCGCCCAGGACACGGGTCACGCCGCCTGCCTTCTCGGCGAGCTCGAACCGCCCGGGCGTTGCCATGACGAACGACGCGGCCTTCATGGCCGCTCCCCAGGCCGTGGGGCGGCCTCGGTCCTGGTCGACCTCGCGCGCCCTCAGGTGCACGAGCAGCGACGGGATGTCGATCTTGACGGGGCACACGTCGTAGCACGCGCCGCACAGCGTCGAGGCGTACGGCAGCGAGTTGTTGGGGTCGGACTTCCCGGTCGACCCGGTGAGCTGGGGCGTGAGGACCGCGCCGATCGGTCCCGGGTAGACCGAGCCGTAGGCGTGCCCGCCCACCCGCTCGTACACCGGGCACACGTTGAGGCACGCCGAGCAGCGGATGCAGTGCAGCGCGGCGCGGCCCACCTCGTCGGCCAGAGCCTTGGTGCGCCCGTTGTCGAGCAGGACCAGGTGGAACTCCTGCGGCCCGTCGCCCGGGGTGACGCCCGTCCACAGGGAGGTGTACGGGTTCATGCGCTCGCCGGTCGAGGACCGGGGCAGGAGCGCCATGAAGACCTCGAGGTCCTGGTACGTCGGGATGAGCTTCTCGATGCCCATGACGGTGATGAGGGTCTCGGGGAGCGTGAGGCACATGCGCCCGTTGCCCTCGGACTCGACGACCGCGAGCGTGCCCGTGTCCGCGACGGCGAAGTTCGCGCCGCTGATCGCGACCTTCGCGGAGAGGAACTTGCGGCGCAGGTGCGCCCGGGCGGCCATGGCGAGCTCGCGCGGGGCGTCGGTGAGGTCGGGTGGGGCGTCGCCCATGCGTTCGAGGAAGATCTCGCGGATCTCGGAGCGGTTGCGGTGGATCGCGGGCACGAGGATGTGCGAGGGCATGTCGTCGGCGAGCTGCACGATGAGCTCGGCGAGGTCGGTCTCGAACGCCGCGATACCCTCCTCGGCCAGCGCCTCGTTGAGCCCGATCTCCTGCGTGACCATCGACTTGACCTTGACGACCTCGGTCTCGCCCGTGGCCTTGACCAGGTCCGCGACGATGCGGTTGGCCTCGGCGGCGTCCCGGGCCCAGTGCACGACGCCGCCGCGAGCGGTCACGTTGCGCTCGAGCTCTTCGAGGAGGTGCGGGAGGTCGCTCATGACGTGGGCCTTGATGGTCGAGCCCGCGTCGCGCAGGGCCTCCCAGTCGGGCACCTCGCCGACGACGGCCGCGCGCTTGGCCCGGATGGTCGAGGTCGCGTGGGCCAGGTTGCGGCGCAGTTGCGTGTTCTGCAGGGCCTGCCTGGCGGCCTCGGGGAACGTCTCGCCCCAGCGCAGCGGCGCGTCGGGGTGCGGCACGTCGTCGGCCCAGCCGGGGCCCGCGGTGGTGCCGGGCGCGCCGTGGTGCGTGCCGTCGTCGGGCAGGGTCTTCGCGCCCCGACGGGTGGGGAAGCCCAGGAAGGTGCTCATCGCGCGGCCTCCTCGTCGTCCGGGCGAGCGTGGGCGCCCGCCGGTTCCGCCACGAGCGTCGGCGCGTCCTGCGTCGACGCCAGGATCTCCGCGAGGTGCATGGTGCGCACGCCCGCGCGCAGCTTCGAGAGACCGCCGCCGATGTGCATGAGGCACGAGTAGTCGCCCGCCGTGAGGACCTCGGCGCCGGTCGACTTCACGTTCGACATCTTGTCGCTGAGCATCGCGGTCGACGTCTCGGAGTTCTTGAGCGCGAACGTCCCGCCGAACCCGCAGCAGCTCTCGGCGCCGGGGAGCTCGACGAGGTCGATCCCGTCGACGGCCCGCAGGAGCTGGAGGGGCTTGTCGCCCACGCGGATCATGCGCAGCGAGTGGCACGTCGGGTGGTAGGTGACGCGGTGCGGGAAGTGCGCGCCGACGTCGGTCACGCCGAGCACGTCGACGAGCAGCTCGGACAGCTCGTAGGTCTTGGCGGCCAGGGCCTCGGCGGTCGCGCCCAGCTTCTCCTGCCCGGCTCGCCGGCACACCATGGCCTGCTGGTGGCGGATCGAGCCGGTGCACGAGCCCGACGGCACGACGATCGCGTCCCACTCCCCGTCGAGCGCGGGCGCGAACGTCTCGACGTGGTTCTGGATGACGGGCACGGCCTCGTCGAAGTAGCCGGTGTTGACGTGCATCTGCCCGCAGCACGTCTGCTGCTCGGGGAAGTACACCTCGTGGCCGAGGCGTTCGAGGAGCTGGACGGTGGCCCGGGGGGCCTGGGGGAACATCGCGTCGGCGATGCAGGTGGCGGCGAGGGCGATACGCACTGGGGACTCCAGCCGGGCAGGGGGCGGTGGGATTCAGTCTGGTCCCGGCGGACGGCGAGTGCCCGTCGGAGGTGCTGTGCGGCCTTCCCGTCCCCCCGCTCGGCGATGAGCAGGCTGTGGTCTGACCACATGTTGTCCGAGCCACTGTAGACCATCGCGTCGCTGTGGTCGGACCATAGCGGCGCGGTGTCTCAGAACGGGCCCGCCGCCGCGGGCGCGCCCGATCGGCCGACCCTGCGCAGCACTACGCTGACACCGTGCGCACCCACGAGATCGTCCTCGCCCGGATCGAGGCGGACCTGACCGCCGGCCGCTGGGGCCTCGGCGAACGCCTCCCGGCAGAGCGTGCGCTCGCCGAGGAGCTCGGCGTCTCGCGCCCCTCGGTCCGCGAGGCGCTGCGCGTCCTGGAGGCCATGGGCATCGTCCGCACCGCGGTCGGTTCGGGGCCCGACGCCGGAGCCACCGTGATCGACCGGCCCGCCGCAGGCCTCGGCGCGGCCGTGCGGCTGCACGTCGCGTCCGGGACGCTCGTGGTCCGGGACGTCGTGGAGACCCGGGTGCTGCTGGAGACGTGGGCGGTCGGGCAGGCAGCCGCGAAGGCCGCGGGTGCGGGGCTCGCCGAGGCCGTCGCGCTGCTCGACGCCATGGACGACCCCGCCCTCGACGCGGCCCGTTTCCGCGAGCTCGACGCGGCGTTCCACGTGGAGCTCGTCCGGCTCGCGGGCAACGCGCTCGTCGAGGCCGTCATGACCGGGCTCCGCGGGGCCGTCGAGTCCTACGTCGAGGCCGGCACGGAACGGTTGGAGGACTGGCCCCGCACCGCGGTGCGCCTGCGCGCCGAGCACCGCACGATCCTCGATGCCGTCGCGAACGGTGACGGGGCGGGCGCGGTCGCGGCCGTGCGCGAGCACATCGAGGGCTTCTACCGCGAGGCGGGGTTGTGAGCCGGACCTCCGGGCGGCCACGCCGTAGTGTTCCTCTGGACCCACCCGGTCCGCCGCCCACCCCCGGAGGACCCCGCATGACCATCGACCACCTGGACGTCCTCGCCGCGGCGCAGCGCATCGCGGGGCAGGTGCGGCCCGTCGCGCTCGCGCCCATGGACCCGGGTGCCCTGGGGGCCGCGACGGGTGTGTTCGCGCTCGAGCTCATGCAGCACACGGGCTCGTTCAAGGCGCGCGGCGCCCTCAACTTCGTGGGCGCGCACCTGGACGCGGGCACGCTGCCCGACGCCGGGATCGTGATCGCGTCGGGCGGCAACGCGGGCATGGCGAACGCGTGGGCGGCGCGGGCCCACGGGATCCGGGCGACGGTGTTCGTGCCTGAGACCGCGCCGCCGGTCAAGGTCGCGCGCCTGCGCACGCTCGGCGCCGAGGTCCACCAGGTCGGGTCCGAGTACGCCGAGGCCCTCGACGCCGCGCAGCGGTTCGCGGCCGAGACCGGCGCCCTGGCGTCGCACGCCTACGACAACCCCCTGGTCGCGGCCGGCGCGGGCACGCTCCTGCAGGAGATCGTCGCGGCCCGCCCCGACGTCAGCACGGTCGTCGTCGCCGTCGGTGGCGGCGGGCTGTTCAGCGGGGTGGCCGCCGCGGCGCGTCCGCACGGGATCAGGGTCGTGGCGGTCGAACCGCACGGAGCGCAGGCCCTGCGCGCCGCGCTCGACGCCGGCCGCGTGGTCGACGTCCCCGTCGCGTCGGTCGCGGCCGACTCGCTCGGCGCCCGCAGCGCGTCCGAGACGGCGTTGTCCCTCGCGCAGCACGACGACGTCCGCTCGGTCCTGGTGTCGGACGACGCGATCGTCGCCGCGCGCCAGCACTTGTGGGACGAGCGGCGGCTCGTCGTCGAGCACGGGGCCGCGGCGGCGCTCGCGGCGCTCGAGTCGCGCACGTACGTGCCCGATCCCGGCGAGCGCGTCGCGGTCGTGCTGTGCGGGGCGAACACGGATCCCGCGGACCTGGCGCGCTGAGCGGCTGTCGGAGCGAGCGCGGACCCCGGTGCGCGCTCGTGCCGACGCCGGCGCCCGGCGGCGCCGCGCACCCCGGGATCGTCGGTCGGCGTGAGGCTATGCCGCGGTCGTGGCGGCCGACGGCAGCGCGTCGTCGGTCCAGGTGTCCGGGGTGCCGACGCGCCAGAGCGGCCGCGCCGCCGCGATGACGGCGACCGTCACGACGAGCAGCCCTGCGAGCACCACGAGAGCGGTCCCGATCCCGAACCGGTCGAGCAGCCCGGCCCCGACGAGCGGGATCAGGGGTCCGGCGGCGAGCCCGGTCAGTCCCATGATCGAGGCGAGGCGCCCCTGCATCTCGAGCGGGGTGATCGCCGCGGCGTAGCCTGCGAGGCCCGCGTTGACGGCCGGTACCAGGAGGACGGCGAGCGGCAGCAGGGCCACGTAGGCGGGGTACGTCTGGAGTGCGGCCATGAGGGTCGCGCCGACGGCGAGGGTTACCAGCGCGGCGACCGTGAGCGCCCCGGCCCGGACGCGCGCCACGAGCCGCGGTGCGAGCACGGCCCCGACGAGGATGCCCACGCCGACGGCGAGGTCGATGACCCCGATGAGGACGGGGGCGACCCCGGTCCGGACGAGCTCGAGGTTGATCCCGACGAGCAGCCCGCCGAACGCGACGTTGATGACGACGAAGAGGCCCAGGAGCGTCCGGAAGAGGGGGACCGACCAGACGAAGCGCAGCCCCTGGCGCAGCGCCTCGACGGGCCGGGTCGTGCGGGCCTCCGCGGTGTCGCCGTTGAGGGGCTCGCGCACGGCCCACGTGCACAGCGCGGTCACGGCCGACCCGATCGCCGCGGCGACGAGCGGGACCGCGTGCCCGACGGCGTAGAGCAGGCCGCCGACGGGGCCCGCGAGCAGGCTCGCGACCGCGTCCCGCCCCTGGGACGCGGCGAGCGCCGTCGGGAGCTGGGGGGTCGGGACGACCGAACGGAAGGCCCCGCTCGTGGCGGGATCGACGAACGCTCCCACGACCGAGGCGCCGAACAGCACCAGCGCGAGGTGCCAGGCTGTGAGCGAGCCGAACGCTGCCGCGATGCCGACGGTCACCCAGAGCGCGGCACCCACGGCGCTCGCGGCGACGATGAGCCGACGCCGGTCGACTCGGTCTGCGACGACGCCGGCCGGGAGCGTCGCGAGCAGGGCCCCGACCTGGCCGACGGCCGCGACGGCTCCGGCCTGGAGGACCGAGCCGGTCAGCGAGTAGGCGACGAGCGGGACGGCGAACAGGGCGAGGCCGGCTCCGAGCGACTCGGTCGTCAGCCCGGACATCAGGAGCATGTACGACCGGTTGCGCAGGAGGGGCGGAGGGGGGGAGATCGCTCCGACCTGCGGCCCGGGCGAGACGGGCTGTTCCGATGCGGGGGAGGGCAGGGGCGGGGCCGGGGCCGCGCTGTCCTCCGAGGCGCGGGGAGGCGGCGGCGTGCTCTGGGTGGTCGACATGCGACACACGGTAGTCCCGCAACAACCAATGCGCAATGATGATTGCGCAACTGGTCGTGCGGACGACGACGGCGTTGCTAGCCTCGGGGGATGCGCGAGACCTTCCACGTCCAGGACCCCACGGCGCTCCGGGCCGTCGCGCACCCCATGCGGCAGCGGATCCTCACGGAGCTCGCGGCCCTCGGGCACGCCCGGGCCGCGGATCTCGCGCAGGCGATCGGAGAGCCCGCGAACTCCATCAGCTTTCACCTGCGGGTGCTGGCCAAGGCGGGCATGATCGCCGAGGCCCCCGAGCACGCTCGCGACCGGCGCGACCGCGTGTGGACCAACGTCGCCGAGAGCTACGTCGTCGACCCCGGGTCGCCCGAGGCCGTCCGGGAGGTCGTCCGCCCGGCGCTGGTGTGGGCCGAGCGCCTGTTCGTCGAGGCGAACGACGAGCAGGCCCGGCGGGACGACCGGTTGCTCGCGATCAACGCGCTCGTCCTCACGCCAGGGCTGGCCGCGGAGATGACGCAGGACCTGGCGGACCTGCTCGAACGCTGGGCCGACCGTGCGCTCGCCGAGGCCAAGGAGTCGCCCCACCCGGCGCGGCGTGCCTACCAGGTGCTCGCGGTGCTGGCTCCCCACGGGCAGGACGGGAGCGACGGCACGCGCTGAGGCACCGTCACGTCGTCCCCCGAGAGGCGCCCGACGGCGGAGCGCACCCGGGT
>NZ_JBHUAD010000157.1:0-9269 GCF_042789955.1 Oerskovia sp. NPDC056781 | reverse complement strand
CCACCGGCGGGCGTCGTCGTTCTCGCGTCGTGCGCCTCGCGTCGTGCGCGAGGAGACCGGGATTCCGTGGGATCGTTAGCACCGGTTATCATTCCCCGAACGCGGTCGTTCGGGCCGTCCTCGATGTGGAGGTACACGGTGAGCTCCGCGGGTTCCCGCACGGTCGTGCAACGCACCGCCCTGGTCGTCGTGGCCGCGCTGGTCGCGTTCCACATGTTCTCGACCTTCCTCTGGGCCGCGCCCACGTCGGCGATCAACGACAAGGCCTCTCCGGTCACGTCCAAGCACATGTACCCGCTGTTCGCGCAGAACTGGCAGATCTTCGCGCCGGACCCGCAGTCGGTCGACCTGCGCGTGTGGGTGCGCGCGACCATCCAGGACGCGGCAGGCGTCGAGACCGTCTCGGAGTGGGCCAACCTGGGGGACGTCTTCAACGAGCAGGTCCGGCACCAGATCCTGCCGACGCGCACCTGGCGAATCCCGGTCAGCATGAACCGCTTCTACACGACGTCGTACAGCACCCTCGAGGGCCAGCAGCAGGCCGTCGTCCACTCGGACCACGTCTCGGCCGACGGCACCAGCGGGCGCCAGGACCTCACACGGGCACTGCTGGGGACGGGCATGAGCGTGAGCGGCATGGACTCGTACCTGCTGTCCGAGGACTCGCTCTACGAGTTCGGCACGCTCGCCGCCATGGACCTGTGGCCGGGCTCCGAGCTCGTCGCGATCCAGATGAGCACGTCCACGCAGGGCGTCGTGCCGTTCGAGCAGCGGCTCACGCCGGGCATCCAGCGCCCGGAGGAGCAGTTCACCCGGCTGGGCTGGCGCGACCCGTCGCCGGTCACCCCCGAGGCCCGCGCGGGCTTCAGCGGCGTCTTCGGGGAGTGGGTCTCATGAGCAGCGACACCGGCGCCACGGGCATGACCGGCCTCTGGACGGGCGCGACCGGCTGGGTGCGCAGCACCTGGGCGGCCGGCGAGTCCTGGATGCTCGACTCCCGCAAGGCGTCCTACGGCGTCGCGGTGCTGCGCATCGGCTTCGGCCTGATCATCGCGGTGCAGCTCGCGGCCAACTGGGACGACCGCAGCCTGGCGTGGGGTGCGGGGCGCACCTTCGCGCAGGGTCGCGTCGAGGTGGACGAGTTCCCGTCCTGGCTCGACACGTTCTTCAGCGGCTCGGCCCCGCCCTGGGCGTTCGACCTGCAGTACCTCGCGCTCATCGCCCTCTCGGTGCTGCTGGTGCTGGGCTGGCGCTCGAGAATCGTCATCCCGGTGCTGCTGGTGCTGTACATCGCGTTGTTCCGTACCAACGCGTACATCGGCGACGGCGGCATCCAGCTCATGCGCATGGTGCTGCTGTACATGGTCTTCGTGGACACGTCGGGCAGGTGGTCCCTCGATGCCCGACGGCGCCGCGCGGCCGAGGCGGCCGGCAAGCCCTCGCGCTCCGCGTCCTGGGCGTGGCTCGCCACGCTGCTGCACAACGGGGCCGTGGTGCTCATCGCGTTCCAGATCTTCGTGGTCTACGTGGCCTCGGCCATGTACAAGATCCAGGGCGGGATGTGGCAGCACGGCACCGCGATCTACTACGTGTTCCAGCTCGACGAGTTCTCGACCTGGCCTGCCCTGACCGAGGTCATGGGACGCTCGGGCGTGCTCGTCGCGATCCTCAGCTACAGCGCGGTGTTCGTGCAGCTCTTCTTCCCGTTCCTGCTGCTTCGTCGCTCGACCCGCATCCTCGCCCTCGTCGCCATCACGGGCATGCACCTGGGGATCGGCGTGCTCATGGGGCTCATGTACTTCTCGATGACCATGATCGCCATCGACGCCATCTTCATCCGGGACGTGACCTACCAGGCCGTCGAACGCCGTCTGGCGCCTGCGCTACGGCGCGGGTGGGACCGCGTGCGGCGGCGCTCCGGCACGCCGCCGGCTCCTGTCCCGCCGGGCGGTGACGGCGCCCTCCAGCCGGTCGGTGCCGTCACCGGCCACGGCACGGCCAGGACCGTCGACGAGGGGGGCGCGTCGACGTCCCGCCCGCCGACGACTCCCCCGCGAACGACGATGCCTGCCGGTTCCTAGTAGCCGGCAGGCATCGGGCGACGGTGAGGTCGCCAGGTCCCCCGTGGGGGTGAGAACAGGGTCAGCCCACGCGGTGGAGCCAGCGCACGTTCGAGTCCTCGCCCGCGTGCCGGAAGGGCTCGAGCTCGTCGTCCCACGCCTTGCCGAGGGCCAGGTGCAGCGCGTCGCGCATGGCGCGGTTGTCGTGCGCGACCTCGAGGGCGGCGCGCACACGGTCCTCAGGGATCATGACGTTGCCGTGCACGTCGGTCACCGCGTGGAAGATTCCGAGGTCAGGGGTGTGGGACCAGCGGGCGCCGTCGGCCCCGTGGCTCGCGTCCTCGGTGACCTCGTAGCGAAGGTGGGACCACCCGCGCAACGCCGAGGCGAGGCGGGCACCGGTTCCCTGCGCGCCCTGCCACGCGAGCTCCGCCCGGTAGAGGTCGCGGGCAGCAGGCTGCTCGGTCCAGTCCAGCGTGACGCGCACGCCCAGGACGTTCCCGGCAGCCCACTCCAGGTGCGGGCTCAGCGCCCGGGGCGCCGAGTGCACGAAAAGAACACCGCGTGTGATGGCACCAGTCATGTCTTCCTCCCTAGGTCGAGGTTTCGTCTTCCCCAACGTCCTCACCAGGGGTGGATCATCATGCCTGATCAACCAGCGGTCTACGAGCCATATCTTGCCTGAGAGTCGACCGAATCGCGAGGGGAGGACTCCCCATGGCAGTTCTCGCCTCGCTGCGGTAGGGCTCCCTGGCGCGCCCTTCTCCCCCTATGCGGTCGCGTCACGCGACAGTCGTCCTCGCACGGGAGGACGCGGCGCCCCCTCTCCGCGGGGTCCAGGGCAGGGCCGGGCTGGGCCGGGAGAGGGGATCGCCGTCGTGCGGCTCAGAGCTGGGCGCGCATCTCCCGCATGGCCTTCTTGCGGACGGCCCGGTCCAGGCGGTCGAGGTAGAGCATGCCGTCCAGGTGGTCCGTCTCGTGCTGGAGGCAACGAGCCATGAGCTCGGTCCCCTCGACCGTGATCTCGTTGCCGTCGAGGTCCATGCCGACGACCCGGGCGTACCAGGCGCGACGCGTGGGATACCAGAGCCCGGGGACCGACAGGCAGCCCTCGTCACCGTCCTGGGTCTCGTCCGACAGCTCGACGATCTTCGGGTTGAGGACGTAACCGATCTCGTCCTCGATGTTCCACGAGAAGGCGCGCAGGTTGACGCCGATCTGGTTGGCGGCCAGGCCGGCGCGGCCCTCGTGGTCGACGGTCTCGACCAGGTCTGCGACGAGCGAGCGCACCCGGTCGTCGACGGTGGTGATCTCGTCGCACGGGGTGCGGAGCACGGGGTCCGGGATCACACGGATCTCTCTCATCGCCATGGGCGCCATTCTTCCATGGCACCCATGGCCGTCTCACATCCGTGCGTACCGGGCACGGGCGAACGAGTACACGCCGTAGGCGGCGAACCCGACGCCCGTGGCGGCCAGCAGGAAGGCACCGAAAGGCTGGTCGCCGATGGTCCGCAGCGCCGCGTCGAGGCCGCTCGCCTTCGCCGGGTCGGCCGTCACCGCGGCGGCCACCACGAGCGCCCCGAGCACACCGAGCGCGATCCCCTTGGCGATGTACCCGACCCGCCCGAGGACGACGACGGCATGACCGACCTGGCCGCCGGCGTTGCCCTCGAGGTCCTGGAGGAAGCGCTTCTTCCAGCCTTTGACCACGTGGTAGACGCCGGTCACGACGATGCCGACCCCGACAGCACCCACGAGCACCCTGCCTGCGCCGTTCGAGAGGAGCGACGCCGTGAGCGTGTCCTGCTGCCCCCCGCCGCCCGACCCGCTCACGACCTGGAGCGTCAACGCCCCCAGTGCCAGGTAGACGACGGCCTTGCCGGCGGACTTCGCGCGGAACGCCGACCGGTCCTTGGCGTCACCGCTCGTGCCGGCGATCGCCTCGAGGACCTGCCAGAGCCCGAGCGCGACGAAGGCGACGACGGCGAACCAGAGCACGAAAGCTCCCCCGGTCGTCCCGGCGATCTCCTGGAGCGCGCCCGTCTGGTCGGCCTCTCCACCGCCCGATCCGGTCGCGATCCTCACCGCGATGATCCCGATCATGATGTGCAGCAGACCGCTGACGGCGTAGCCGGCGCGGGCCAGGACCCGCAGGCCCTTGCTCTGCTGGAGCCGCTGGGCGGTCCCTGACGTGGTGCGGTTGTTACCGGTGGGCACGATACGTCTCCTTCTTGTCGAGCGGACGTGGCATCGTGTCACGACCTGGCGCCGCTCGCTCGCTGTACGGGACGATCCGGGCCTCCGGGAGGTATCGGACGTTTCGCGACCCGTTGGCCGCTGGTGGGGCCGCGACGCCGGTCAAGACGGCCCGCGACGCCTGATCCCCGGTGCCGAGAACGGGGTTGAGGTCGTTCTGCTGCCCGTGGCGACCTCTGTCTCGTTCTCGACCGCACGAAACCTCGTGCTCGACACGGACCGGCACCCGTCAGTCCCTGGTCACCAGGTAGTCGCGCAGCACCACCGCCTGATTCTCCTGCTCGCCCTTGGCCCCGTACAGCAGGGTCACGACCGGGTGCTCGGCGACGATCGCCCGCAGGTCGTCGACCGCGGGGTTCTGGTCGAGCTCGGCGCGGTAGCGCGCGGCGAACTCGTGGAACAGCGCATGGTCGTGGTGGAACCAGGTGCGCAGCGCGGTCGACGGCGCAACCTCCTTGAGCCAGCGGTCCACCTGGGCCCGTTCCTTGCTCACCCCCCGCGGCCAGAGCCGGTCGACGAGGACGCGGTAGCCGTCGTCGGGCGTGGGGTCCGCGTAGACGCGACGGATCTGCAGCACCATGCCTCCCATGGAACGCCCGGCGAGGCGTCGGCGCGCGGCGAGCCCTCGACGGGATCCGCCGCGCCGATCAGACGTGGACCTGTCAGCCGAACGCCGCGAAGCCACGCGGGACGCGGTGCGCGTTCGCACGCCAGGCCCGCCGCCAGGCGTGGATCATCCGGGCGGGGACGCCCAGCTCACGCGCGATCAGGGTGACGTCAGGCCCGTACATGCGCTCCGCCTGGGCGTACTCCCTGGGGCCGAAGAGCAGGTTCGCGGCGTACTCGTCGGCCTGCCACTCCTGCCTCGACTCACGAGCCCCGACCATGTGGACGTGGCGGTGGACGTGATGACCGCACTCGTGCGCGAGAGCAACCCGCTGGAGCAGGTGCGAACGGCTCTCGTTGATCACCACGACGCCGTCCTCTCGGATGTGAGCATGCCTGGCGCCGAGGTCGTCGAAGAGCACCTCGAGACCCAGCGACTCCGCGTGCTCGATCAGGTCGTACATGTCCACGCTCCTACGGTTGCTCCTCGTGGCTCTCCATCTCGGCCACCAGGTCCTCTCCGTCGTAGTCCTCCATCGCCGCGATGACTCGCGGTTCGGCGACCGTAGTACCACCTCCCGCGTGCCGCGAGGGGAACGCGTGCACGGTCACGTCGAGCGCCGGCCGGTCCCTCTCGGCTCGCGCGAGGATCACCTCGGCACGCTCGAGGATCTCGTGAGGGTGGATGTCGAAGGCTTCGGCGAGCTGCGCCACCTGAACGACCTTGATCTCGCGCTCCGCCTGGAGGACGCGCATGAGCGAGCGCTCCGGGATCCCCGCCCTGGCGGCGAGCTCTCGAACGGTCAGCCCACTGATCGCCCGCTCCGCCGCGATGGCGCGGGCAGTTGCCTCGTTGATGTCCATACGGGCAGCGTACCTGTTCTATCGGGCACCGCCAGTGCCAGGAGCGCCATCGCGCTCATCTTGCGCACTGCCCAGATGGGCAGTATGGTTGCCGATATGGACAGCAACCACTACACCTCAGCAGTGGCCGCCAACATCGAGACGGCTCGCCAGGAAACCGGACTGACGACGCTCTCGCTCTCCGCGTCGTCGGGCATCCCCCTCGTCTCGCTCGACCGCAAGCTCCACCAGCACGGCGACTTCACGGTCCGCGAGATCAAGGCGCTCGCCAGCGCGCTCGGCACCACGACGCTCGCACTCTCCACCGTCCGGGACCTCACGACCCCCGCCTGAACAGCCCCCGCCCCCGCTCCGAGGTACGCCACGGACGAAGAGACCAGGAGCCTTCGCCATGCCCATCTCCCTCACGGGCTGGGAACGGCGCATCCGGACGTTCGCCGGCGACCACGGCATCGACCTGGGGCGCAGCAAGACCCAACGACTCGCGCTCAGGATCCAGCGACGCGCCGAGCAGATGCAGCACGTCGACCCCGACGACCTTCTCCGCTCGGTGCTCGGCTACCGCGACCCGACGGGCGAGGCGGCCGTCCGGAACGTGCTGCGCGACGAAGCGCCCGACGCGGGTCTTCACCAGCTCGACCCATCACCCGGCCACGACACCGAGGAGGACCGATGACCGACCTGCGCGCCACGTCGCTCACCCGACCCACCGGACGGCTCTCGACCCGCGAGCCCGCCGAGTGGCGCCTCGACGCGACCTGCCGAGGCTGGGACCACGCCCTGCGGGGCGACCCGTGGCACCCGGCCTCGGAGCACCCGACCGCCTACGACGAGGCCCGTCGCATCTGCGGCACCTGCCGTGTCGCCACCGCCTGTCTCGACGAAGCGCTCGCGGCGGAGTCCCGCACCCCCGGCGCCCTGCGGTTCGGGATGTACGGCGGCAGGACACCGAGCGAGCGCGCGAGCTCCAGCCTGCCGGGCGGCGATGCCAGACCAGCGGACACCGGTCACGGCGAGGAGCGGACCGGTCCGTCGGCAGCATGACCGACCGCACCGGCCGGTGCGCCCGTCCCCACTGCACGGGTCGCCCCGGCCACCCGCCCACCCCGCCCGACGACATGGAGCCCCGCCGTGACCGGACCAGACCCCTACCTCGACGCTCGTCGCCTCTCCTTCCTGTCCAACGCCGTCCCGGTGATCGCCGGGCATCTCGGCATCGTGCTCGACCGTGACGGGAACGGTGCCACCGTCCCCGGGGACGCGACGCTCGTCGAGGGCGTCGCGGCCCTGATGTACGCCCGTCACACCACGGACACCCTCGGGCACTGGGACGACCTCGGCCCCCTCCGCCGCGCCGCCTGGATCACCACGGCCGAGGCCGTCGTGAGGCTCGTCGCACCTGTCGAGGCCGAGACCGAGGGAACCGGGCCGTGATCGTTCCGTGGCGGTCGGTGCGTGCAGCCTGGACGGCCCGCCTGGCCCCGCCGGCCGACCGGCGCCGACCCCGGCCCGACGTCGGCGGGCATGCTCGCGAACGCCCGGGTCTCGACCGTCCGACGAGGACGCCTGCGTGCTCCTGCCGCGGCGAGACCACGACCTGGCGTCACGGCGCGCACCGTCCTGATCCTCAGGACCGACGACGGAGCGCCACCCCACCTGTCCTGCACCCGATCCGCCGAGGAGGCATGTCATGCGGTGGAGCTGTACGCCCTACGAGTGGATCGGCACCGTTCGACCATGAACGCTCCCGAGCACCGGTCGGCCGATTCCGCGCCGGTGACACTCGCCCGTCTCGAAGGCAAGGTCGACGCCGCGCTCGCCGCGCAGACGGCGCGACTCGAGGAGCACGCGCGCCGCCTGGACGCCACCGACCGGATCACCGCCGCCCACTCCGTGAGCATCGGCGACCTCGAGAGGAACGCGGCGGCCGGGACCAGGGCCGGAACGTCCGGCTGGACCATCGCCTCGGTCGTCGTCTCCTCGATCGTCGGGCTCGGGTCGCTCCTCGCGGTCCTTGTCACGCTCGTGCGCGCCATACCGGGCGCGCCCTGACCTGCCCGGCTCCCCTGCACCTGTCCGTCCCACCCACCGGCCCCGCACGCGATCGTGCCGGGGCTCTTCTCATGCAAGGAGGAAACATGCCTGTCTACCCAGGTGCTGTCCAGCGCCTGATCCCGCACGCGAACACGGAGAACGTTCGCGCGACCGTCCGCAACCGCATCAACTTCCACACGGCCGTCAGCGACGCGTCGTCCATGTATCCCTACTTCTCCCAGCCCGGAAACCCCTGCTCGCACTTCTACGTCGCCGAGAACGGCACGGTCGAGCAGTACATCGACACGGCCTTCTTCTCGGCCGCCGACTATCAGGGCAACGACGCGACCATCTCGATCGAGTCGTGGGACGGGCACGGGCGCGTCTGGACCACCGGCCAGCCACCTGCGTGGACCGCCGCCCAGGTCGCTGCCCTCAAGGCCTTGGCCACCTGGATCACCCACACCCATCGGACGATCCCCCTCCGGCTGGCCACCGACTCCCGTGTCGGCGAGAGCTCCCGTGGTCTGTCGTGGCACCGGCTGGGGGTGGAGTCCTCTCCCCCGTTCCGCCCCGGCTACCGGGTCGACGGCGGCCAGTACTACTCGACCAGCGTCGGCAAGACCTGCCCCGGCGACGCACGCATCGCACAGATTCCCGGCATCCTCGCCGCGATCCCCCCCGTCCCGATCCAGCTTCCCGTCCAGGAGGACAAAATGGTTGTGATTCTCAACAAGGCCACCAACGCAGCGATCATCGTCTCGGGCGCCCGCTCGGCACCGATCATCGGCTGGGACCAGTACGTCGCGCTCTCCCAGACCCTGCCCACCGTGCAGGTCTCGGCGGCGCAGTACGCCGCGGTCGTGGCAGCCTTCCCGCTCACGACGGCGTGATGGACACGCCCCCGATCGCCGAACGCGTCCCCGGCTACCTGCGGACCTACGTGCCGGTCCTGTGGGGCTCGGTCGTGGCCGTCGTCCTGCGCGGGCTGCTCCCGCACCTGCCCGGCGACGTCGGGACCGCTCTCGGCGACTGGCTCTCGTCCGAGGCGATGCTCGCGCTGGTCACCACCGCCACGATCGCCGCCTGGTACGCCCTGTGGCGGTGGGCCGAGCCCCGCGTCCCGGACTGGCTCACCCGGCTCGTCCTCGGCTCCGCGCAGACCCCGGTCTACGGCGGTCACCACCGGGCTGCCGCGAGCGCCGGGTACACGTCGGTGGCCGCCAAGGCACGACACCGGGCCTGACCCGCCGGCACCGGTCCGTCCGGGTCCGGCATGCGCGAGCATCCGATCACCGGCGAGCACGAGATGCACCAAGGCGCTGACGTCGGGGCGCCCGTCCGGCGCACCGACCTGGGCCGCCGGCACAGGCGCGGCCGTCCTGGACGGCCTCGCAGCACGCCTGGCCGCCTGACCCGCACGTCTCGCGCGACCGAGCCCCGCCC